>DASQDA010000815.1:0-4675 GCA_035634435.1 Polyangiaceae bacterium | reverse complement strand
CGAGCATTCCCATCGTCCTCGGTCCTTCCGTAGCGTTGGTCGGCAGGGGCTTCTGGGTGGTCGCCAAGCAGCGCGATGCCACCTCGCTGAGGGCGCTCGGCTGCCTGTTGATCTTGCCCCTGGTCGTCAGTGCGCCGCACTGGTTGAAAAACTGGGTGTGGTACGGCGACCCGGTATACCCGATGCTGGCCAAGTACCTTTCGGTGCATCCAAATCTGCCCGAGCTCAGCTCGCGCTTGGCAGTGCTCGAAGGGACGGGGCGGCCCGGTTCCTTGACGCCCGAAGGCTTGTTGAAGGCGGCGGAAGCGACGCTGACGTTCTCGTTCATCCCCAACAATTGGGAGTTTTTGTACGGCCGTTGGCCCGTGTTCGGCTCGCTCTTCACCCTCACCTTGCCGTGCTTGCCTTTCTTGCGGGGGGCACGACGCTTGGTGTGGTTGTACCTGCTGACGCTCGTGGCAGTCTTCCTCTGGTACCTGATCAGCCATTACGATCGCTACTTGCAGGCGGTCGTGCCGTGGATGGCTGGCGCTACCGCGGTGAGCTTCGCCCTGATCTGGGTTGCGGGTTGGCTTGCGCGGGCGGCGCTACTTGCGCTCGTCTGTGTCCAGCTAGCATGGGGCGGCGACGCGCCCTTCATCCGCACGCACAATCAAGTGGGCGACTCGGCGTTCCGCCACGTGGCCTTGTTTCTGGCGTCCGCCTACGAGGGCAAGCCGAACCGCTTGCGAATCTACGAGCCGCTCGGCTCGATCGGCAAGACACTTCCCCGTGACGCCGTGTTGCTCGCGCATGACGAAATCATGATCCTGGGCATCGATCGAAACTGGGTCACGGATTTGCATCAAAGCCTGATCCACTACGGGCGGCTCGGCAGTCCCGCTGCGATTGATGACCAGCTAAAGGCCCTCGGCGTGACACACCTGATGTGGCCCGAGTGGAGCATCAATCGCGACTCACTGGGCGAAGATCTCGCGTTCCTCAACTACGCAATCAACCACACGCTCGATCAGCAAAAAATGGCGGGACGCACGATCGCTCGCTTGCCACCCACGCGCCCTGCTGCGACGCAGACCGACTACGAGGTGGCCCTGCTCGGCTGCGGGCGGCCGTATCAGAGCGGTATCTACCGCCTCTCGCAGCTGAACCTGCCGGTGGTCTCGCCGGGGCCAGCGCCGGAGCCAGTCCGGCAGCTGGAGAGCGTCAACGCGGCGGCGACCACGGCTCAGTTCGTGGTCATCGACACGCAGTGTCATCCGGACACCGTGCCGGACGGGTTCGTGCGAGGGTCGGTGCGCGGCTCGAACCATCTTTACGTGCGTACCCAGCCGCAGCCCTGACCGGCGCGCGCTCTCCCGCTTCTGCTCGTCACTTCGGGCTGCGCAGCAGAAACGCAAGGCAGCATCCCAGCCGCGGCCACGTGAAAGCCGCAGCTAGACTCTCGACGCTCGTTGCATACGTCTGCGTGAGCAGTACCCGCTGGTGTGCATCAGCTACGGTGCGCTAGGGTCGCTGCCGATGAGCGGTTCGACGGGTCCAACCAGTGCCCCCACAGTCCGACTTCCGAGCGCCGTCGTCCGTCCATTCGGCGCTGGGCTCCTTGCCGCTCAGCGGGCGCTCGACTCATTGAGCAGCGTGCCCTCCCGGCTACCTGTGCTCCTGGTTTGCGCGATCGCGCTGCTGCTGCGGCTCTGGCTCTCTTGGGAGTCAGTCGGCACCAACGACATCATGACCTGGCAGGGGTTCGCAACCAAGGTGCGCGAAGTGGGCGTGCTGCGCACGTATCAGCTGGACGCCTGGTTCAATCATCCACCGCTGATGGGCTATTGGGCTCGTCTGGCGCTCGAGCTCGCCGAGGCGAGCGCTTTGCCGTTCCCGTTCGTGTTCAAGCTGCTACCCATCGCCGCGAGCGTAGCGACCATCTACGCCCTGACCGTGAGCTACCAGCTTGCGTGGTGGAAATTGCTGCTCCTGGCCAGCAACCCCGTGGATATTCTGATCGGTAGCTATCACGGCAATACTGACTGTCTGTGCGTCAGCCTGTGCGTCGCAGCATTGCTCATGGCGAACGGCGGCCGAAGCCTGATGAGCGGGCTCATGCTGGCCGCGGCGATCAACGTCAAGCTGATCCCCGTCATTCTCATCCTGCCGCTGCTTGCGAGCTTGCCGAGCTGGGGGGGCAGGCTGCGCTGCCTGTTGGGACTGGCGCTAGGCGCCCTGCCGTTCGTGCCCGTTCTGCTCAGCGTGTTCGACGCGTTCGTCAAGAACGCGATTCTCTACAACTCCTTTCGCGCCTACTGGGGGTTCGGCATGCTGGCCTACGGCAGCGTTACGAGCTTCCCACGCACGA
The DNA here is from genome assembly GCA_035634435.1 of Polyangiaceae bacterium. Classification (GTDB taxonomy): domain Bacteria; phylum Myxococcota_A; class Polyangia; order Polyangiales; family Polyangiaceae; genus PMG-095. The sequence goes on along the minus strand of DASQDA010000815.1, from coordinate 2,325 downwards.
GTGCCGAGGTCTGGGCTTTCGCCGACCAGGGCAAATATCTGATCTTGCTCAGCAGCGCGCTGTACGCCGTTCTGCCCCGCGTCGGCGTTGCGGTTGAACGAGCACAGTACCTCGCGTTCCCCATGGCTTCCTTCCTCGTGTTCGCGTCCGGCTTCGGGCCGCAGTATCTCGTCTACCCACTGCCGTTCCTGATCTTGGTCCGACCGCGCCTGGCGTTTGCCTTCGCTTACCTGGCCGGCGCCTTCGCGTTCTTTCTGTACCACTGGTACTGGACCAAGACTTTCCCGTTGTACTCGCAGTTCAACACCAACTGGCCCGACATGAACGCTCTGCTGTTCGGCTTCGCCAGCTGGTGTGTGCTCGCGTACTTCTGGCTCGACAGCCTACGAGCGCAAGCAGCCGCCTTCGCGAGACAGGTTCTCGAACAACTCGGAGCCCTTCGACAGCAGGTCTAGTGCCGGGAGCGAATTTGCCGTAATTCGCGCCTGCCGTCCCTCGCGGCCAGCTCCGAGACCCTCTCGACGGCGGTGGTGCAGTGGAGATAAGCTCCGCCGCGGCGGGGCGCTGGCCCTGCAGTGCAGAATGGATCCCTTCCTGGCGACCTGCGACCAATTGGCTGCTGATGACCCCTGACCCTGTCTCGCCCGCCGTGTCCTCTTCGACCATCCAGGTGTCTGACATGGGGACGAGACCCCCTCCCGAGCCCGCTCGGCCGCACGAGAGCAGTGGGAAGCTCGGCCGCATCGTCGAGTGGTGTTGGCGCGGGCGGCGGCTTCGCGAGGTTGTCCGCTCGAGCCCGCAGACAGGCCGTGCCCTCGAGCTGCACAGGCGCGGCGTGAACGCCCTACGCTTGGCTCGCTTCGCTGAACCGCGACGGCGCGCCCAGCGGGTCGGGTCCACTGCGGCGCACGCCTGCGACTTCTATCGCCAGGGGATTCACTGGTTTCTGCTCAGCGAAAAACTGACGACCGGCAGATTGACCGACGGCGCCGGCAACGCTTCGGAAGCTGAGCCGCCACCCGGACGGGACGTTGAGGGCCTCGAGCTCAGCTTCCAGGCGCTGAGCGCCTTACCCGATCAGGCTCGCCAGGCGTTGCTGCTCGACTTGCGCGCCTCGGCCGAGCAGCTGCGGCGGCGCTCCGAAGCAGCTCGCGCAGAGATCGACCGCGTCTGGCATGAGCGCCTGTTTCGCCCGGGGGGTGCGCTCGTGGTGTTGTTGCTGCTGGCCGCGCTGGCCGTGTTCCAGGCAGCGCGCGCGCGTGAAGGACGCGAGCTGTTGCGGCAGGCGCGGTGGGAGGCGAGCTCGGTGGGGGAGGGGCTCGGGTGCCAATCGCCAGCCCAACAGTGCGAAACCAGCCCGGAGTTTTTCGTTCATACCCAGGACGAAGCAGAGCCGTGGGTTCGCTTCGACCTGGGCACCCCTCGCACGTTTTCCGAGCTCGAAGTCCGCAATCGAGCGGACTGCTGCACCGAACGCGCGGTGCCCCTGATCTTCGAAGTCAGTGACAACCAGCAATCCTGGCGTGAAGTTCTGCGCAGGGAGGACGACTTTAGCTTGTGGAAAGCGAGCTTTCCTAAGGTTACCGCGCGCTTCGTTCGGTTGCGCGTGGGCCGCACCACCAACCTGCACCTGAAGGCCGTGCGGCTGTTCCCATGAGGAAGCCGCGCTTGGGTTCCCCTGGGGAGTTTGCTATCGAGGCGCGACGACCATGATGGCAAACCCGCAAGTCGATTCGGAGAGCGGCGTTGCCGGAGAATCTGTACCAATCAGGCAGCGACTCTCGGCCCCGCCGGAGCCCTGGTCGTTCGCCGAGACGCTCCGAACCCTGGGGTTGCTGACGGCGGAGGGTCTCTCGACGGGTCTGTGTCTGTGGGCCCTGTTCGCACCGTCTCAGACGCTGCCTTATGCGGTGGATAATCGGTTGAGCGCCGCTGATCGTCAGTCGGTGCTCGGCGCCATGTTCGGCACTGCAGCGCTCGCGCTCTTGCTCGGCATTGCGTACCTGAGCAGCGGTCGCGCCAACGCCCTGCAGCGCCGGCGTCACGTTGCCTCGCGCTTTGCGCCGCTCATGATCGTGGGTCTGCTGCCGTTCGTGTTCCGCTGGCGTCTGTGGTCGACCCGCGAGCTGACTTTCGGCGTGCTGGCGGCGGTGCTGGGTGTACTGCTGCAGTCGGCGATACGCGTTTCCCTGCGTGCTGGCCCGCTGTTCTCGGGCTCTGCGGAGTACCACGATTGGAAGGAAGCTCTGCGCTTGCGCTGGAGCCATCGCCTGCGCTGGCTTCCCGTCGCCGTCGTGCTGCTTGGTGCCGCCGCGTACAGCGCCT
>DASQDA010000814.1:0-2447 GCA_035634435.1 Polyangiaceae bacterium | reverse complement strand
CCGCGAGAGTGGCGGCCGCTATGCCGTGGGCGACACTGTCCCGTTCGTTCCGGAGGTCGTGCTCCGGCTCGACCTGGGCGCGAAAGGCTCACTTGCCTCGCTAGGGCTGGGTAAGCTGACGGGCCGCGTCGGCGCGGCGGTGAGCTCGCTCTACCGTCGGCCCCTGCCCTTTGCCGAGCTCGGCTCGGACGTGTTCCTCGTCGATGCCGTCGCGGGGGCTCGACTCGCCGGCTTCGAGCTCACGCTGGAGGCGTGGAACGTTCTCAACCGCGCGTGGAACGACGGTGAGTTCGTCTACGCCTCAAACTTTGCGCGCGGTAGCGCCTCCTCGCAGGTCCCCACGCGGCACGTCACCACGGGCGCGCCGCGCGCCTTTCTACTTTCACTCGCCCTGACGATTTGAGGTCCACGTGGCAGAACGCATTTCATCTGAGGTTTCGCGACGACGTTTCATGGCGCTCTCCACGGGCGGCGCCCTGCTGGCCGCCTGCGCGAGCGACGCTGGCACCTCGGGTCGGCGCGTCCAGCTCGCTCTGCGTGTCGAACCTGGCAGCCTCACGTTCACGAATGCCTTCGGTTGGCAGCTCGAGCTCGCCCGCGTGCTGGTGTCCATCGGGCCGCTCGCTTACCTCGAAGGCGCGCCCGTCGCGATGCGGGCAATGCCTTGGCGCGCGCTGGCGCAGGCGCGCCGCGCGCTGGGTGTTGCCGTAGCGCATGCGCATCCCGGTCACTACCACGCGGGCGGAACGCTCGCGGAGGCGCTGGTTGCCACCAGCGTCGATCTGGCGCTCGGCCCGGTGGAGCTGGGCGTCGCTGCGGGCGTCAGCGGCACCGCGCTGTCGGGGCGCTTCTCTTTTCAAGCGCCGCCGCTGGGACCCTATGCCCGTGACCTGGGGTCGCATGTCGCCTGCGTGGAAGGCGAAGCGAAGAAGGACGGCACCGCGCTGCCGTTCCGCGTCGTTGCCGGCGTGGAAGACGTGCTCGACCCGCAGGGGCGCCCGGAGGTGCTCGGTTGCGCATTCCACGACGGCGCCATCGAGGCGAATGGTACGGTGTCACTCACGGTCGCACCCTCCATTTGGCTCGATCAGTGCGACTTCGCCGGGCTCGTTGCCAGCGGGGACCGGCAACCCGTAGAGCTCGATCGATCACTGGGTGCGCACCAGTCGTTTCTCCGTGGGCTCAGGAAAGCGGCGAGCTACGTTTTTACCTATGTTGCGAGAGCCGAGCGGTGACGGCTCGCGTCAAAGGGAGGCTGCCCGAGCTCGCGGTCGGCATGCTGCTCGGCATGACCCTGAGCGCTTGCAGCGTGACGGACGCTGACGAAGGCAGCGGCAGCGCTCGCTTCAGCGTCTGGGGCGAGGAATACATCGAGCAAGGCATGCCGGCTACGGCGTTCGCTGACGGTTGGTCGGTGAGCTTCTCGAAGTTCCTGATCGTGGTCGGCGAGGTGAGCGTCGCCGACGAGCGCGCCGGTGAAGCAGGACGACTGCGCGGCAGCCAGGTTTTCAACCTGGCGAGTGTTGGCCCTCACCTGCTGGGCGAAATGGAGAGCCTGCCCGCGCGCACCTTCAATCGCGTCGCCTACGCCGTGCTTAGCGCCGGTGCGGACACCGAGCCGCATGCGAGCGCGACCCAGGCAGACCTCGAGCTGATGCAGCAGGGGCCCTACAGCGTTTACGTCACCGGGGCCGCAACCCGGGAAGACCGCGCCAAGACGTTTGCCTGGGGATTTTCCGGGTCCACCCGCTACACCCAGTGCGTCGCCGAGATCGCCGGCCGCAATGTCGAAGGCATTGCGGTGACCAATGGCGGCACAGAAGCGGTCGAGCTCACGATCCACGGCGATCATCTGTTTTACGACGATCTCGCCTCATCCGAAGCGCGGCCGCGGTTCGCTGCGATGGCCGACGCCGACGCCGACCTGAACGACGAGGTGACGCTCGACGAGCTCACGGCCGTGCGCCTCGTGTCGATCGCCGAAGGCAGCTATGGCACGGGCAGCGCGAGCGGTGTGGACGATCTCGGTGCGTTCGTCCTGGCGCAGACAAAGACCCTCGGCCACTTCCGCGGGGAGGGGCACTGTGTGGCCGAGGCAACTCCCCTGCCCGCGGCGCGTCAGTAGCCCAGCTCGACACCAATACTCGGTAGCGTGAGGGGGCTCTGGACCTCCTGAACGAGACCGGAAGGTGCGTAGTCGACGCCATTCACTTCCTCCGCGAGCAGCGCATTGAACCACTCGAAGGTGGCGGTCACCCACATGCCGCTTTCGAAGCGCCAACGCTTCTCGAAGCGAGCATCGAGCCGAAAAAACGCAGGCAGCCGCACGTTTCGAACGAACGGCCGCGGTGCCGTTGGGTCACCCGGACCGCAGTCAGCCGTCGGGCAAGCTACCGACAGCACGCGCCCAGAAGCATAGTAGACGCGACCACCCACGCGGAAACCTG
>DASQDA010000813.1:0-2788 GCA_035634435.1 Polyangiaceae bacterium | reverse complement strand
TCGGACATGGCGGCAGTTGCCTCGGGCCAGACGACACCGTTGCGTGTCGGAGGGGGCTGCCCTCCCAGGCACTCGTAGAGCGTGGCACCGAGCGCGTAGATGTCGCTGCGCGCGTCCACCTCCAGCCCTTGCTCTTGCTCGGGTGCCATGTATCCAGGCGTGCCGAGCGGCACGTCCGCATTCGTCAGGCGAGTCTCGGCCCACTCGACGCGCGCAATGCCGAAGTCGAGAATCTTGGCGCGCTCCTCCGTGGAGCCGGTTGCGTTCTGGTTGGCCTCGACAGACAGAAAGATATTGCTCGGTTTGACGTCGCGGTGGACGATCCCAGCCGCGTGCACGGCGCCCAGGGCGTCGCAGACCTCCAGCGCGATGGGGAGCACTTCGGCGGCGGTGAGCGGTCCCTTGCGCCGCAAGCGCAGCGCGAGCGACTCACCGTACAGGCGCTCCATGACCAGGTAGCAAGTGCCCTCGGGCAGATGCCCCTCGTCATAGACCTCGACCACGTTCGGGTGCCACGCGAGACCCAACGCCGCGGCCTCCCGGCGCAAGCGATCCGCCGCGACCGTGTCATGGGCGACCGCAGCGCGCAGCAGCTTCAGCGCCACGATGGCGCCATCGGCAAGCCGCTCCGCCTCCCAGATCGTCCCGTTCGCGCCCACCCCGAGCTTGTCGGTGAGTCGGTACTGACCCGCGACGACCAGACCGGTGTGGAAACCGACGGCGCCGCGTTCGCGTGCCTCACGCAAGGTGGCGGCTCGCTCGAGCGCTTGAATGCGCGTCATCTGGGCCGCCGATTGCGCGCGGCGACGACGCTCGTGGCCTGCAGCGCCGCCCAGCACCGCGCCCACCAAAGCACCGGCCGCACCGCTCATCGCCGCCTGAAGGTCGCTGCCGACCCAACCCGCCCACCCACCTGCGGCCAGACCGAGGCCCAAGCCGCCGCCGAGCAGGGGTCGGAGTAACCCAGGCTCGCTCCACGTGACCTCGAACTCCTGAACGCGACCGGAGCCGGCCACGACTTCGTCGAAGTGCAGCTGCACCTTGCCTGGTTTCAGCCCGAAGAGCAGGGGTAGTGCCGCAAGCTCCGCCATGCGTTCCAGGGCGCAGAGCCCATCGCCCTCGGGTGCGGCTTCAGCGCCCAGTCGCAGCGTGCCGCGCCAAAAGCCCGAGCCTGAGCTCACGGTCCGCCAGCGTTCGGTCCACACGTGCTCGCCGCCAAATTGGTCGAGACGGCGGTAAGCTGCGAGCACGTGGTCCGCACCGCGCAGCACGTGCGTCCAGACGCCGAGGTTTTCCGGATGGACGACGGAGCGCACCGTGGTCGCGATCGATTCCCGGCCATAGCGCGAAGCAAAGGCCACCAGCCCGCAGTGCCAGAGCTCGACCGGCACGAGTCGAGTCTCGTCTTGGAGATAGTCACGATCGAGACGCGTGCTCAGCAGAAACGAATCTGCTGCCGCAGGACCGTGGGCGTCGTGAACGTGAAGATACAGACTCTTGAGACGGGATGCCGTGGTCTTCCCGCTAATCGTCCGCCGCTGCACCTTACAAGACTCCCGGACGGCAGAGCGGAGGTCAAGTGGCGGTGTCGGACGAGAGGCTCGGCCTTGATGCGCGACACGCCCGCTTGCGGGCGGCGCACGCTAGTGGGGCGCCTCGCGCCTGACGTGAGCCGCGAAACAATGCTGAAAATTCACCGAAATTAAACTCCTCTATACGAGGGAAGGGTGGTCGCCCGTCCAGCGTATGGCATGATAGAGCCTCACCGCATGCAGAAAGTTCCGGCCTCAGCGTTTCGGCAGCTCGCCTTGGTGGCGGCTGTGTCGGCAGCGTTGGCTGGGCCTGCATTGCCGGGCGCCGCGCAGGCGGATCCGCTGGCGGTCGTTGCAGGTCAAACGCTCGATATCAAAGCCGAGTCATTGCAGGTCGACATGGCGCGCAACGCGGCAGTCCTCGAGGGCAAGGTTCACGCGGTGCTCGGTGATCTCCAGGTGGACTGCTCGCGCGTCGAAGTGCGTTACGACGAAGCCCCGAATGTGCGTTGGGCGAAAGGCTCCGGGGGCGTGAGCGCTCGCACCAAGGGGTTTGCCGCCACGGCAGCCTCCGTCGAGGTCGACGTGGTTCGCCGGAGCGTGAGGCTCGAAGGGTCCGTGCGTTTAACGCGCGGCAAAGGCTGGGTTACCGCCGACAGCGCCACCATCGATCTCGCGACACAAAAAGTCGTCTTGAACGAGGTTCAAGGCTCGATACCTGTGCAAACTCCCCCGCGCTGAGCTCGCGCTTCCGAATCGCGGGCCGAACGTCGATCTATGCGACAGGGAAGGCGTGCTTTTTGCTTTCCGGTGTTAGACTGAACCCAGTCATCGGGGCTCGTGCCCGGTGTCTGGGTCGCGATGGAGATCAAGCAGCAACTTCGGCTCTCGCAGCAGCTGGTGATGACCCCGCAGCTGCAGCAGGCAATTCGCCTTCTGCAGCTATCGAGGCTCGAGCTCATCGAAGAGGTGCGCAAGGAGCTCGATAACAATCCGGTGCTCTCGGACGAGGAGCCGGAGCAGCGAAGCCGGATCGAGCCCGGTGACGTGCGCTCCGGCGGTGGCGACACGCGGCTCGAAGAGACCGGGGCGGACGGCGCGTACTACAAGAACGACGATCAGAAGGTCAACGAGCGCGCAGCCCGCGAAGTCGACTGGGAGAAGTTTCTCGAGAACCGCACGCTCCAGCAGAGCCCGGGCAACACCCGCGGAGGCTTCGAAGACCTCCCGCCTATCGAACAGAACCTCACGAAGCC
>DASQDA010000812.1:0-4727 GCA_035634435.1 Polyangiaceae bacterium | reverse complement strand
AAGCCTTGCACTCCGGTCGCCGCACGCGCGGGGGCCTGCGTGCGTCGAGCACGACCGAGCCGCTCCGCAATCCGGTTGAGAAACACTTCGCGGTTCATTTCAGGCGATTGGCTCGTAGGTATCGGCAATTGCCCGGGCAGCAACGCTCAACGCCTCCAGCAGCTCGCTGCTGCGGCTCGGCCCCTGACGTGGCTCGAGCCAGGACGTGGTGAGCGCGCCCAGGACATGCCCGTCGGGGAGTCCAATGGGTACGCCCAGGTCGTTGAGGCCATGGACGAAACGGCTTTCCGCGGCGGCGAAACCTTGCTCGCGGATGCGGCTGAGCTCGTGCTCGAGCGGTCCGCGTGCAGCAGCGTCGGTCGGCTGCCTTCGAAAGAAGCGCTCGAGCTCGGCGGGCGGCAGGGCAGCGAGCAGAAGCCTGCCGGACACGGTTTGTGGCGCCTCTTGCAAGGCGCCCACCTGCAGGCTCACGCGGACCAGGGCTCGGCCTTCCACCTGAGCCACCAGCTGCATCTGGTCGTCGCTCAGCACACCCAGATGGATCGACTCGCCGGTTACGTCCGCGAAGCGCTGCATGGGCCCCAGCGCACGCGCCACGAGGTGCCGGAAGGGCGGATGGGCGTTGGCCAGGCGAAAGAGCTTCGAGCTCAGCCTATAGGCGCCGCGCGAGTCGCGTGCGAGGTAGGCACGCAAGGCCAGCTGCGCGACGGTTCGTTGCAGCTCCGAGACGGTGCGCCCAAGCGCGCGCGCCAGCTCGGTCAGGGTCAAGGGCTCTGGGCTTTGTGCCAGGCACTCGATCACGTCGAGCCCTCGCTCGAGTCCGGGAACCGGGCTCGAGCTGCGCGTGGTGCTCCGGCCAGTGTCTTCGATGTCAGCCATCATGCGATACGCGTAGCCTTGACGACCTCGTCTCGGAGCTTGAGACCGACGCCGGGCTGTTCGGGTAGGGTGTAGTAACCATCCTTCACGTAGATCGGCTCCTCCCAGATGTCGGCGATCGATTCGTAGCAGTTCTCGACCATCGCAACGGCTTCCGTAGCGGCGGCGAGCTGAACGTGCAGCTTCTGTTGCACGTTGGTATGGGGTACCACGGGCAGCGAAGCAGCGGTGGCCAGCGCTGCCACCTCGAGCCATTCGTCGATGCCACTGAGCTTGGTGGCGTCAGCTTGAACCACCTGAACGGCCCCTTGCTCGATGAAGTCGCGGAAGGCCTGCCGGGTGTAGAGGGTTTCACCGACTGCAATCGGCACGGTGATGCTCCTGGCGAGCTCGGCGTGTGCCTTCACGTCGAAGGGATGCATCGGCTCCTCGAGCCAGGTGACATCGAGCTCGGCAAGCTTCTGGCCCCAGGAGCGCGCCGTGCCGAGCGACCAGGCGCAGTTCGCGTCCGTCATGATGCGAATCGAGGGCCCGAGGGCGCTGCGTACGGCTTTGACGCGATCGTAGTCTTCGCGTGGGTCCGAGCGACCCAGCTTGAGCTTCACGGCATCGAACCCGCGCTCCACCAGTCGCGCCGCGTCCCGCACCAGCTCGTCGGTGCTCCAGGTAAGCCAGCCGCCGTCCGTGCTGTAGGCTTTCACCTTGCTGCGGAAGGGTCCGAGGTAGCGCCAGAGCGGCAACCCTGCGCGCTTGGTGACCAGGTCCCACAGCGCGAAGTCCACGGCAGCCAATCCGACCTGCGTGGCGCCGACGCGACCGACGAAATGATTCGAATAGTAGCACTCGCGCACGATTTGCTTGCGGAGCTCGGGATCCTTGCCGAGCAGCAACGGAGCGTAATCATCGTCAATGGCCACCTGAGCGGCGCGCAGGCCCGGCGTGTAGCTCCAGTTCATACCGTAGCCCGTGATGCCGTCATCGGTGCTGAGACGCACCTGGACGAAGTCCACGTGATCGACCTTGGACTGTGCGTCCGTGATGGTGCGCTGCTTCAGAGGGACGCGTAACAGCGCGCTGCTTACTTCCGTGATTTTCATGGCTCGTAGGTACTCACTTGACCAGCACGCCACCATCTAGCGGCAGTGCTTGGCCGGTAATGAAGCTGGCTGCGTCGGAGCACAGATAAAGCGCAAGCTCGGCCACCTCCTCGGGGCGAGCCATACGCCCCAGCGGCTGGTAAGCCGACAGCTGCGCAAACATCTCGGCTTCGCGTCCCGGATAATTCTTCTTCAGAAAACCGTCGACGAACGGCGTGTGAACGCGCGCCGGACAGATGCAATTGCAGCGAATGGCTTGCTGCATGAAGTCGACGGCAATCGAACGGGTGATCGCCAGCACGGCCCCTTTGCTCATCGAGTATGCGAAACGATCTTCGATGCCGATGAGCGATGCGATGGACGCCATGTTCACGATCGCGCCCCCGCCGCTCTGCAGCATGCTGCGCACCGCGACGCGACACGCCTGATAGGTACCCTTGACGTTGACGCGATACACGCGGTCAAGGTCCGCCTCTTCAGTCGAGAGCAGGGTGCCGACGTGGGCGACCCCGGCGCTGTTCACGAGCAGGTCGACGCGGCCGGAGCGTTCGAGGATGGCGCCGAAGGCGTGTTCGACGGCGACGCCGTCACTGACGTCGACCGCCTGTGGAAAGGCGACACCGCCAGTGGCGAGGATCTCCTCGGCCACGCTGCTGACACTCGCGAAGTCCAGATCGAGCGCGTGCACGACCGCCCCCTCGCTGGCGAACCTGCGTGCTGTCGCGGCGCCGATGCCCGAGCCGGCGCCAGTGATCACTGCAACGCGGCCGGTGATGGATCGTGAGCTCACGGATAATCAATATCATAAGGAATAAGAAAGTCGAATCCCGGCGCGCACCCGCGAGCTTATGGGGCTTGAGGCCCCCGATCTGCGCCGATAATGCGGAGGCTCCCCTGCTGGAGGGTGGCCACAGCGACCCGCGCGCCCTCGACGCCTGGCTGCCCGAGCTCTACGAGCCGAGCATGAGTGGACTAGGCATTGCCGTGGTCACCGTCAGCGACACACGCACGCCGGACACCGACAGCAGCGGCGCCGCAATCGTGACCGCAATGCTGCAGGCGGGGCATGCCATCCGCTCGCACAGCATCGTCCCGGACGAGGTCGCGCGCATCCGCCAGGCGATCGAAGCCGGCGTGTACGCAAGCGACGTCGAGGTGGTGGTGCTGACGGGCGGCACGGGCATCACCGCGCGCGACGTGACGCCAGAGGCGCTGGCGCCGTTGATCACCAAAGCCATTCCCGGCTTCGGCGAGCTCTTCCGTTGGCTGAGCTACGCCGAGATAGGCGCTGCGACGATCCAGTCGCGGGCCGAAGCAGCGCTTTGCGGTGACACGCTGGTGTTCGCTTTGCCCGGATCGACGCGCGCCGTGAAGCTAGCCCTGGACAAGATCCTGCTGCCGCAGCTCGATGCGGGCACGCGGCCATGTAACTTCGTGGAGTTGCTGCCGCGCATGCGCGGCTGACATCGATAGCTCCAGCACGTCAGGGCACGACCCAGAGTCCCGGGTCGTTTTTTGCCCAGTGAGTCAGGTCGCCCGCCGCAGTTGCCACCACCGGTACACCCAGAGCCCGCGCTTCGCGGAGCGCCGTAGGAGCGCCTTCGTGGCGCGATGCACTGAGCACCGCGTCCGCGGCGGCAAGCCAGCAAAGCGCCTCGTTTCGCGCCAAGCGGCCCACGAAGCGCACGGTCGGAAATAGGCGCTTCAGCGCGCTCGCCTCTGGGCCATCGCCCACCACCACGACCGTAATGCCTGCCACCAGCGACGCTGCCTGCAGCGCTTCGTGCATGCGCTTGCCTGGGACGAGACGACCCACGAGCACCACCAGTGGCGCGCTGGACTCGACGCCCAGCCGCTCGCGCGCGCTGCTGCGGGACGGGCAATGGCCGAGCTCGAGCAGCGTCGGCAGCACGTAGATGCGCGAGCCGAGGGGGCGTCCAGCGCAGTGTTCGATGAGCTCCGAGAGCTCGCTCGACACGCAACGAAAGTGCGCGTTGCGACGCAGCAGCAGCGCCAGGATCGCGCGCGCACACGGCTTGCCCAGGCTCGCGAGCAAGCGTGCATCCGAGCCATGCACCACCACCTCCAGACGGGCACTTCGGAGCCTGGAACCCAGGGCAACTGGGAAGGCGCAAGGCAGCAGCCAATGGCAGATCACGCGCTCGAAAGGACCACGTCGTGACAGCTCGCGTCGGCTCTGCTCGGCCCGGCGCAGCGCGCCGAGCGACCGGAGGGGGCGCTCGCGCAGCCGCGCTGCGAGCCCGGGCCATCCGCAAGCTCCTCCGTCGGGGATGCGCACCAGCTCCACTTCAGCGTCAGCTGGCGAGCCGCTGCCGGGAGCAAAAACGGTGACCTGATGGCCTGCGCGCGCCAGCGAGCGGGCCTCGCTCGCCACGAAGTGCCCCGCTGCATCGCCTTCGTGCGCGGGATACGAGGTCGTCAGGATTGCGATGCGCTCGCTCACCCGGCGAGCCTCACATCCGAGGCAGCTCGCCGAGCGCCTTGATGGCGTCGGCCCCTTGCGCCTCCACCAGGTCGCCGAGGCCCCTCAGGTAACGAAACGTGTAGATGCCAGCGTGATGGCCGTCGCCCCAGGTGAAGGACAAGGCGTAGTTGCCAACCTGCTCGAGCTCACGAATCTCGAGAGTGCCACCCTCTTGAAAGCGCAAGGTCCCTGAGTGGCCCTGACAGGTCGCGCAGGGGCAATAGCCCCTCAGGATTTCGTGAGGCAACAGCGTGGTGTGCGCGTCA
>DASQDA010000811.1:0-3836 GCA_035634435.1 Polyangiaceae bacterium | reverse complement strand
GCGCGTTGGTGAGCTCAGGCTCCTCCCAGCCCTCGGCATCGGAGAAGCTGCCGGCCGACTCCGTCAACGTCTTCGGCTCGGGTGTGATGAAGAGGGGCTGCTGCCGCTTCTTGCGGATTAAGGTGCTCGCGAGAACCGGTGCCTCGGCTTCGCGCACGGCGCGCCTTTGCTTCTTCTGCAAGGCGCGGGACAGCAGACGCTGCTCGGTGCGGCCGGGTCGAGACAGGCGTCCGGCCGCCGTGAACAGCCGATTGCGCGTCTCGATATCGACGTCGCTGAGCGCTGCGCGGTTGTCCACCAGCGCCTCGAGAACGCGGATGCACTCCTCAATTTCAGTGGCTTTCATGGGGTCGCAAGCCGGGACCCTGGGTCGCACGGCTCCGGCCTCCTAGCACGAGGAGCCGGTCGTTACCCGCCCCCGGACCGGCTGTCGAATACCGAGCGCAGCTTCCGCCAGAGACCGGCTCCGATCATCTCGTCAGCGACCGCGAGGACCTGCTGCAGCAACGCAAAGAGATCCCCTTCCCCCGCCCAGTGCTCCGCTGCAATCTCGCGACTGCCCGCGTTGATGACGCTGTTGAGGGTGTAGGCAGCCAGCGCAACGTCGTCCAGGTAACCGACGGGGCCGACGATCGCCTCCGGTACCAGATCCACCGGCGATACGAAGTAGGCAATCGCGGCGGCCAGCTTGGCCTTCTCGGACACGGGCACCCGACTGTCGAGCGCGAGCCGGCACATGAGGTGAAACAGGTCCGGCGCGAGCAGCAAGATTTGCGCGTGCCGAAAACCCTCACCCTTCTGCTGCAACCAGTCGGCTATGCGACGCCGGAGCGTCTGGTAGAAATCGTCGCCCGCTTCCTTTTTCATTCGCCTGCCTCTCGGATCTACTGTGGGCTCCGCGCGGGGATCCTCCAAGCCCCAAGCGGCGCGAAGGCTTGCTCCTGTGGCGTTTGTGTGACATTTGCGAGCCTCGGCAGGCAATGGGAGCGAATGGTCAGGGGCCAGACAGCACGGTTGAGCCGGCCGACGCCGCTCTGCCGAAGTCGGAAGAGCGAAGCCAGTCCCAGGCCGCGTCAAGGCACGTGATTTCTGCCGCCTGGGCGCTGTTCCTCGGCTGGGGTGTGGTCGCGCTGTGGAACGGCGTCGACATCATTCAGCGCAGCGCGCCCTCGAGCACGATCGGAACCCGCCTGCTGCATCACGTGATCGACTTCGGCCACGTGCTGACGCTAGCGCTGCTGACGGCGGGCGTGACGGCCTTATGGCTCCGCTTCGGCCCCCGACGTCTGGGCTGGTCACTGCTTGCCATCAGCGTCGCCTCGATGTTGGTGGCGCAGATCGTGCTGCGCGAGGACCTCGTCGGAGCGGTGGAACGCGTGAGCGCGCAAGGCTGGCTCTTGGCCGTAGCGTGTGCCCTCACTGCTCTGCTGATCCCGCTTGGCTTCGCGCTGGGTCGCCTCTGCGCTCGGCCCCGCCTGCGCTGGCTCGGCGTCGCACTGGGCGTCCTGTTGGTGAGCTCGAATGCCTGGATTCTCGCGAGTGGTTACCCCGGTGTCCACGCGCTGCTATCGACGGCCAGCGCTATCTTGATAGCCGCTTCCCTGGCCGGAGCTCGGACCGACTCCTTGCGAGCGCGGCTCGGCCGCACGGAGGGCAAGCGGTCCACGCGCGAGCGCTCGGGGTGGCAGGAGCATGGCTGGGCGCTGGCAGCGGCGCTGGGGCTAGCGCTGGTGACCCTCGTCCGCAAACCTCCCAGCCAGGTGCTCGTTGCCATGCTCGAGCGCGATACGCTCGTGCTGCTGCCCTGGCTCCGAGCGCACTACGCGCCCTCACAAGTGGGTGACGTCGAGATCCCCCACGCGCTGCGACCTGCCTTCGAAAGCCGCAAGGACCGTGCGGACTTGCCGCCTTCGCGCGTGCCCTCGTTGCCGCCGGGACCGATCGTGTTGGTCGTGACGATCGACGCTTTGCGGCTCGAGATCTTCGACGCGCAGAACCGCGAGGTTGCACCCAATCTGCAGGAAATGCGCCGCAACGGCGTCTACTTCACCCAGGCGCGCAGCTCCGGCAGTGACACCCGCTTCAGCCTCGCCACGCTGTTCACGGGCCGCTACTACTCGATGCAGAAGTGGAACTTCAAGCGTTCCAAGAGCCGCCCCACCCTCGAGCTCGACGAGCTGCCCCGCCTGCCCGAGCTCCTGCAACGCGCCAAGGTGGCGACGGTGACCACCGTTGCTCTCGAGAAGATGCTGATCCCCAAAATCGGTATCGTGCGCGGCTTCGACGAGCAGTTCGACGCGCTCGACCCCGTGGTGTTGGCCGGCGAACGACCGCGAACCTCGGAGATGATGGATCAGATCATCGAGCGCTTACGCCGGCAGGGCCCCGGCCCGATGTTCTTCTACACGCACATCATCGATCCGCACGCGCCCTACACCCCGCGCATCAAGCCCGTCGACTCGCAGTACGAAGCTTACTTGCAGGAGGTCACGCTCGCCGACCGGGAGTTTGGGCGTTTGCGCCGTGCAGTCAAGGAGCTCGGCCTGGCCGACCGAACGGTGTGGATCGTCGGCTCGGATCACGGCGAAGGCTTCGGCGAGCACGGCATCTTCCATCACAACAAGACCCTCTACGACATCATGGTGCACGTACCCCTGATGATTCAGGTCCCGGGTATTGCTCCCCGCGAGGTTCACGACTTCGTGTCCCTGATGGACGTCGGGCCCACCGTGCTCGATCTGTTCGGCGTGCCGACGCCCGGCTACTGGATGTCGGAGTCACTCGTGCCTTACCTGGTCCGTGGCAGGTCGAATCCCAACCGCCTGATCGTGATGGAAAAACCACGCGAGAAGGCCATGCTGTTCCCGGACGGTCTGAAGGTTTTTGCTCGGCGCGGGACCGAAGAAATCTACGACATCCGCAAGGACCCCACGGAGAGCAAAAATCTGTGGGACAGCCTGGGTGACGAGGCACCGCGGCGAGCTGCTTTGATGCGCGCTTACCTGGACGTGCACTCGTTGCGAGCGAACCCCGATGAGGGAGCCGACGAGTAAACGGCGTCACCGGACGATGAGGGTGCTCTCACACGTGAACAGCACGTCCACGCTGGCCTCGGGGTCCATCGACACCGTCGCGCAAGCAGCGGGACACAGCACGACGCGATCGTTCTGGATGTAAAACGCATTTGCCTGGCAGTCTTCCGGCCTGGCTGCCTGTCCAAAGTCCGCAACGGGAGCGCCGGCGCGCGAGTACGAAACGGCGATCTTGTCACGCTCGAGCGCTCGGCCGTCGGGCGCAGGTGGAATCGCGAAGTCACACACGATCTGTGAGCGCACGACCACGTCCTCGGCGATGCGATTGAACACCACGTCGTAATTGGCAAACTCGCAGATTGGGAAGCGCAGGCCGCCGGTGAGGATACTCAGCGCCTGGTAGGTTTCGCCCGCGGTCGTCACGTTTTCGCAAACCTCTGTCGCCACGGGCTCCTGCGGCAGATAGGGCTGCGAGGGCACCGCTTTGCCCGCGACCCCGACGATGCTGTGAAAGATGAAGCTGGGCTTCTCCGGAGTCCCGAACTCGGGTGCGATGCGGGTCAGCTCGCGGACGAAGGTGGCGACCGGCATGTCCTCGTTGTCGTCCGTCATTTCCAGAAACACCTTCTTTGCTCCTGGACGCAACCATTCGCGGAAACCCAGCGTGGTGCTCTCGGAGTTGTCGTCGCCGTCGTCTTCGGCGGTCTCCCCATTGTCGCACTGGCTGAGGCATGGACCGCCAAAGGGCTGCATATAGGCATCCAGAATTCGATCGAACGAATCGTCGCTTTCGACTTTGGGATC
>DASQDA010000810.1:0-1955 GCA_035634435.1 Polyangiaceae bacterium | reverse complement strand
CGCCGAGCTCCAGGCCAAGGACGCCGAGCTCCAGGCGAAGGGGGCCGAGCTCCAGGCTCTCAAGAGCGCCGCCAGCAGCGAAGAGGAAGGACACAGCGAGCTCGACCGGCTCGAGCGACAGCTCACGGAGCGCAGCCACTTCATCCGCCTCCTGGAGCAGCAGCTTCGGGAGAGCGAGCGCACGGGCAAGGAGCTCTTGCGCAAGGTGGGCGTCGAGGAGGCCGGGCGTCCCCCGGAGCTGAGTCAGCGTCTGGCCCGCGCAGAAGCGGAGCTCGTTACCCTCCGCTGGTCCCTCGAGCTCCTCCAACGCGACGGCCTGGTCCTGGCCCTGAGCTCATGAGCCAGCGCACGCAGCCCGGTCGCGCGCTGCGCCGGCACCCCGCCTGTCAGCCCCTCTGGGCGGCGTCGGGCCGCCAAGGGTCCGCTGTGTCGCTCGTTGACAGCGGCGGCAGCAGCCTTAGTTTGGATACGACTGCCGCCTGCGCTGGGCGCAACGCTTTGGTTTGAGCATGAGTGTAAAACGCGACTATTACGAGGTTCTTGGCGTTTCGAGTACAGCGACCGCAGAGGAGATCCGCAAGGCCTACAAGCAGTCGGCACTGAAGAACCATCCCGACCGCAACCCGGGGGATGCGCAGGCGGAGATGAGGTTCAAAGAGGCGACGGAGGCCTACGCCGTCCTCACGGATGACCAGAAGCGAGCGACCTACGATCGCTTTGGCCACGAGGGGCTCAACGGGGCGGGGGTCGATGTCGGTGTGAACGACATTCTCAGCCACTTCCAGGAGATGTTTTCCGACTTTTTCGGGGGCGCCGCCACCGGCAGCCGACGGCGCCGCAACGATCGCGGTCAAGACGTGCGTGTCAGCGCCGAGCTCACGCTGGCCGAGGCAATGCACGGCGGCAAACACGAGGTGGTGGTGCGAGGCGCCGCCCCTTGCGAAACGTGCAGCGGCACGGGCGCCAAGGCGGGCACCAGCCCCACGCGCTGTACGCAGTGCCGCGGCAGTGGTCAGGTGACCGCCCAACGCGGCTTCATCATGTTCGCCAGTCCCTGTGCGCGCTGCAGGGGCACGGGCTCGATGATCGAGTCCCCCTGTGACTCGTGCGGCGGTGCCGGCGCTGTCGAGAAGCAGCGCAAGGTGCTGGTCAGCTTTCCCCCCGGCATCGACAGCGGTCAACGGCTGCGTGTGCCGAATCAGGGAATGCCTGGGCCGGCAGGCACGCCTGCTGGCGACCTCTACGTCGACGTGGAGCTCACCCCTCATGAGCAGTTCGAGCGCCAGGGCGACGACCTGGGCACCCGTGTTCGGGTGTCCTTCGCCAAGGCTGCGCTCGGCGGCCAGGTCGACGTCGTGCTGCCCAATGACGCTGTCGTCACGGCCGAGCTTCCCCCTGGCACGCAACCCGGAACGGTGGTCGTGGTGCGCGGGCAGGGTATGCCCCGTATCGACCGCAGCGGCCGCGGCAGCCTGCACGTTGCGGTCGACGTCGTCGTGCCGAGCAAGCTCACCAAGCGCGCCAAGAAGCTCATCAAGGAGCTCGACGAGGAGCTCGTGCAGGACGGCGGCGCAGAAGTGCACGCTTCCTGACGCTACTCACCGGCCGCTCCACCTCACGAGCTGGCAGGCACGCGCTGAGCGAGGCGCAGCAGCGCTTCGGCGCTGCTTGCCTGGGATTGCACGTCTTGCGCAGCCTGCCCCAGGAAGCGCTCGAGCTCGGGCATCAACGTGATGGCCGCGTCCAGCCGAGCGTCGCTCCCTTTCGCGTAAGCGCCCAAAAGCACCAGATCGCGCTTCTGCTCGTAAAGGCCGAGCAGCCCGCGCAGGCGGCGTGCGGCGCTCACTTGCTCCTTGCTCACGATGGCGTCCATCACGCGCGAGATCGACGCGGGCACGTCGACGGCCGGGAAACGACCCCGCGCGGCTATGTCGCGTGACAACACGATGTGTCCA
>DASQDA010000809.1:0-8928 GCA_035634435.1 Polyangiaceae bacterium | reverse complement strand
TCATCAATCTCGGTTGTATCCCGCTGCACGTGCTGGCGTGTCGCGAGGCGTCGCCGTCGCTCTGCGATTTCCTCACGGTCGATCTCGACCTGGGCGAGCAGCCGCTCTCGCGTGCGGTGGAGGTGGCCCTGTCGTTGCGGGAGATCCTGGATGACGCGGGGCTCGTGGGTTACCCAAAGACCTCCGGCCAAGGTGGGCTTCACGTTCTGATCCCACTTGGCACTGGCGTGCCGTTCGAGGGAGCAAAGTTGCTCCTCGAGTTGCTCGGTCGACTCGTCACGGCGCGGCACGAGTCGTTCGCGACGATGGAGCGGCGGGTGGGCAAGCGGGGTGGAAAGCTCTACGTGGACACCGGCCAGACCGGGCCCTCGCGCACCATCGTTGCCCCCTACTCTGCTCGCGCTCATCCGGGCGCCACCGTGTCCACCCCGCTTTTGTGGGAGGAGCTTTCGGGGGCGCTGGAGCCTTCGCGCTTCACGTTGCTGAGCGTGCCCGCCCGGGTGGCAGAGCTCGGCAATCCATGGCGTGATTTCTTGAATGAGAAGCCGGCGATCGGAGCGGCGTTGAGCAAGCTCGAGCGCTGGGTGCGCTGAGGTTGGTTGCTACTCGTTGCTTCGCCGAGCGGCTGCCTCAGTCCGCGATTGAGGCAGCCACACGGCTCGATAGCTCCTTTATAGGGCCGCGCCCTGCTGCGACGCGCTCCCCATACACGCCATGAAGGCGATGGAGCCTTGCGTTGGCGTCTGCGGGCCCACGAAGCGCAGCAGGCGCTGCTTGGCGTTGGGGCACCCTTCCACCAGCTTCGGATCCCCCAGGCCGGCAGCGGGCTCCACGTAGCAGTAACCGGGCGCCTGCAGGTTGGGGTCGGTGGTGCTGCGACATGCGTCCATGGCAGCACCGGCGCTAGCCTCCGCAAGCTGGCAGCCGCACACGGTCGAGCAGCTGGGTCCATTCGCAACGTCACAGGACGAGCCCTTGAGCTGGTCTCGCACTCGGCTCAGCACGTCAGGGCTCGCCGGCCTACGACCTGGCTGCGAGCAATCACACTGACCGTCCACCCTGGCCTCCACCACCAGACAAGCTGCTTTGCCGCTGTCGGTCAACGCCGGAGCGCGCCCCAGACACTGATTGGCGAGCGGCGTGCGCAACCTGTCGACGAGCGCCGAGACGGCGGGGTTGTAGCCGTAGCTCGGGTCGCTGCTGGACCCCCGCGCGAGCTTCGCACAGATGGACGCGACGATGCCCTGCGCCCCGACGCCGCGTAGCACTTCCAGCTGACGAGTGGAGGGATAAGCCTTGGCAAAGTACTGAGTGTTCTGAAGCGTGGCGCCCCCCGGTGCCTGGCAGAGCGGGGTGTTAGGCGAGATTCGGTCCGTCTTGCAGTCGCACGCCTTGCCCCCTGTGCTGCAGGCAAGGGGAGTCTCGAGCTCGTAGATGCACGCGTATTGAAGATCGTCGTTCTTGGCCGGCTCGTGCTCGTGACCGTTGATGACGTCGGCGCGGGGCGATGTCGCGTTCGCGGGCGCGATATCCCCGCCCGCAATGCGCAGCGGGTGGGTGCCGGAACGCGCCTTGACGGACTCGATCATGTGTGGATCGCTCGGGGGGATACGCTTCGCCGGGTCACCGAGGATCACGTCCCAACGCTGCTTGGCCACCAGCTCCTCGGCCGTCAGGTAACGCAGGCCTGGTCCCTGCAAGCTGTCATCGGTCGCGATGTCCTGCCACGGGACGCCGACGATGCCCGCCAGGTAAACCAGGTCGGGGTTCCGCCGAATGCCCGTTGGCGAAGCTTCGAAGAGCGGGTTGGGCTGCTCACGCTCATCGCGATCCAACACGGTGGGTTGAGTCAGGCCGCGGATGTACTTGCTGACGGGCTCGAGCGAGTCGAAACCAAAACGTCGCTTCTGGTCGAAACAGCGCAAATCCGCTGGATCGTCGAGGGGGTCGTACAAACGCGGAACGCCGGGCTTGCTGCCCTGACAGCTGGGATCGTCGGCGAGCTTGACGCAACCAGCGGGCGTGTCGGCCTCGGTAGTTGCGCAGCTGCGGCAGCAAACGTCGTCCGGATTGAGCGCGCATGCCGAAGTGGCGCGAGGCATGCGCCCCTCGCCAGTGAGATAGTGACCCTGGCGGTTCGAGACGAACGAGCAGTCGTTCTCGTCGCTCAGCATGACGATGGCAACCAACGAGTCCGGGCGCAGGAAGGCCTTGCGCTGCTCGAGCAGAGCCGTGTCGAGGCCTTCGGGACGCGTATAGAGCCCGTCGACCTTCACGCTCGCAGGTGGATCGGGAGCGATCAAGAAGCGGTGCCACGACTCGAGGGACGCCTCGAAGCCGCAGCCGCCTTCATCGACCTTGGCCACCAGGTCCTTGAAGTCGTGCGCCAGCTCCGCCGGATTCGCCGTTCCAGGCGGCGAGTTGCTCGTGCCCGTTGGATCCCAGGCCAGAAACCCCGACGCGTTCCACGATCGCAGACCCAGCGACGGGCGCGCGCGTGGCAGCAGCCAGGCCTTGTCGTTCTGGCTCGAGCTGCACAGACCACCACCAAAGCTGCCGAGACTCGAGCTGATCACGGCGATGTGGATGTCTCGCAGCGCTGGAAACTCGGGAGCTCCGCGGCTGCACTTGCCCCCCACGCTGCTTTCACCAGTAAGAACGCCTTGCTCGTCGAGGCACAGGGGCTGCACGAAGCGGTCTAGCAGCGAGGGCACTGCATCGCGCAACAGAGCCTGCTTGTCGACCATCGATCGCGAGCTGTCGATCATGAACAAGAGGTCGAGCTTGTCGACTCCTCCAGTTGGAACTTGAATGACGAACTGGTTGGTCGTCTCCGGCATGCAATCGCCGCACAGGGGACGATCGATACAGCCCACACCCGCGCTGCCCAAGACAGCAATGCGCGCAATCCTCCCTAGCCTTGCAACAGACTTGATCATCCCGACGCTCCTCGTTCTGGCCACCGCGAGAAGCAGTGCCGCCGCACGAGGTGAAGAGTGCAACGCTCATGCCGCGCGATCGGCCGACCTTGACGAGGCGTCCGACATCACAAAAGGCAGCGATCGTGAGCAGTGCGGAGGGCCCCGTCGGCGGCTGCGCAGCGCGCTTCGACAACTAACTTGGCAACGCGAGTTGCCACCGCCAACCCAACGCGCGGCTCGAAGCGACGCTACTCCCGCGGGTGTTCTAGAGGCACTGTTCGAAGCGATCCACGTCCGCGGCGCTCATGGCGCACTCGAACTTACGTCGCGACACAGCGCTCGAGCAACGCTTGAAAGCTGGGTCGCGCGCCGCTTTGACTCGGGCTTCGGTCTGCAGCTTCAGGAGCTCCGCGTCGCTCGTTGCTGGGCGGTCCGAACGGCTCAAGAGCGTCACGTATTGCTCGAGGAGGGCAACGCACTCGTCCTGCCTGAGCGGCTCACCGCAGCCTCCCAGCATGGCGGCACAGCCGCACGCCAACAGCTTCAGGCGCAGGGCAGACCGAACAATCAGAAGCACTCTCCCACGATCTGGTCCGCTGAGCGCGCGCTTCGGACACATGCCATCGCCTCGTCGCTGATGCGCCGACCCACGCAGTCGTTCAAGGTGGTCTTGCGCAGCGCGGCCTGGGTCTGACGGACCTCTTCGGCGCGATCGGCGTCGATACCCCGCGCTTTGAGCTCGAGCTCGGCGATGCGGACGACGATCTCGTTACACTCCTTCTCGGTCGCGGGGCGGCCGCAGGAAGTCGTGGCGAGGAGCAGAAAGAGCCAAACCAATCTCATGGGTGCCAACGGCGCTGGCACCCGTATAGCGCGCTTCGACGCGCGGAGGTGGTCTCGACGGCGCTCCCCAGCGAGCTTTCTCCGACGGGGTGCGTGCCCGCGGGAAGGCGCCGGGCCCGGGGGTGCACCGGCCCCGCATTTTGTAGAAATCTGGACGTGTGTGCAGGTCTTGCTACTCTGAGAGGCGAGATGACGCGGGCTCGCTCGTCCGCCGCGCAGGCTGTTTCCCCGGAGGTTTTCCTCCGTAAAGCGACGTTGGCTCGTACCTCCGGCGCACGGGCCAAGTACGCCCAGCGAGGCCTCTCGCACTGCGCCGCGCTCGACGAAACGACGCGCATCATGCTGCTGCGGCAGCTGTACCTGTCGCACATGGAGGCGCGCGAGTTCGAAAGTGCGCTCTCGATTGCTCAACAGATGCTTGGCGGGCAGGTGATGCCGGATGTCGCTCGCCAGGATGCCGCGCGTGCCTGTCTGGGCCTGGGTGACACGGACAAGGCCGTCGA
This sequence comes from Polyangiaceae bacterium, assembly GCA_035634435.1. Lineage (GTDB taxonomy): Bacteria > Myxococcota_A > Polyangia > Polyangiales > Polyangiaceae > PMG-095. Next base: position 4,661 of record DASQDA010000809.1, on the reverse strand, counting down.
GCATTTGCGCATTGCTGGGCGCGTCAGCCCGGCCGCGCGACGCGCTTTTCACCTCTGGACGCTGGGCACGGTGCTCTACCTGAATGGCAGGCCGCGGGATGCCGTTGGCCCGCTGCAAAGGGCCCTGCGCTGGGGCACCACGGACAAGCCGCTGTATGCAGCGCAAGCTGCCTTGGCGCGAATGGCGTCGGGCGAAGCCGTCTCTGACCTCGACTATTTGCGCGAGCAGCTCGCCGACGCCCCCTGCGGGCAGGGATACGGGCAGTTCGTGCTGGGTGAGCTGGCCTTCGCGCTGTGCGACTACGACGAGGCGCGGCGCTATCTGAACGCCTTCGTGCGTCGCGCCAGCACGGGGCGGGTGGCGCTCGCGGTCGCGCTTTCCGGCGAGCTCTCACGGGCGAGCCGACTTTTGCGGATGCTTCGTGGCAAGCTCCGTGGCCGAGGTTCCAGCGACTGAAACTCTCGTCCGTCCCGGGCGTAACCCATTGCAGGCGGGCTCACTCGGAGCAAGGCTTTAGCTGGCGCGCCCGATGGGCGGCTTTTCCGACCCGCGTATGGGACCCTTTCTGCCTTTCCTCAATTCAAGCGTCCGCCTGCCTGCCTTCACGGCGCTGGTGCTGATGCTGCTTGCGCCAACGAGCGCCTTGGCGGCGGGTCCGGACGCCTTCACGGAGGCCCTCGCAAAGGGGCCTGTGTACGCCGCCCTGGCAGCGCTGGCAGGCGGGTTTCTCGTCAGCCTCACGCCCTGCGTCTACCCGATGATCGCTGTGACGGTGAGCGTCTTTGGGGCGCGTCAGAGCCAGGGGCGCTGGCAGGGGGCCGCGCTTTCCTTCGCCTTCGTGCTGGGCATCGTGGCCATGTTCGTGCCGCTCGGCGTGCTGGCGGGCCTTTCCGGTTCGATCTTCGGGAACGTGCTGCAAAGCCGCTGGGTGGTGCTTGGAATCTCGCTGCTCTTCCTCGCCCTGGCGGCTTCGCTGTTCGGCGCTTTCGAATTCGCGCTGCCCGCAGCTGCCACCAATCGGCTCGCTGAGCTCGGAGGCATCGGTTACAAAGGCGCATTTCTGCTGGGTCTCGCCTGCGGGCTCATCGCCTCGCCCTGCACCGGGCCGGTGCTCACCGGCATCCTGACCTTCATCGCGCAGACGCGCAGCGCCGGGCTCGGCGCGGCGGCGATGGCGGCGTTCGCCCTGGGATTGGGCGCACCCTTTTTCGTGGTGGGCACGTTCGCCATTCAGCTGCCCAAGAGCGGACGCTGGATGATCCACGTCAAATCGTTGCTCGGCATCGTGCTGGTGGTGGTCGCCTGGACCTTTCTTTCCAGCGCGTTCCCCGCTCTGGGCGCATGGGTGCAGCCGGGAACGCTGCTCTACGGGGGCGCAACCGGGGTGCTGCTGCTCGGGCTGCTGCTGGGGGCCGTGCACCGCGATTTTGGGGAGCTCGGCTGGGGGGTGAAGATTGCCAAGGGCCTGGGTATTGCCCTGGTGAGCGCCGGCGCCTTTGCGCTCGTGACCGCCGTTTCCGCCCCGAGCGCCGCATTTGCTTGGCACCAGGGCGACGTGCAGACCGCGCAGCAGCGCGCGCTCAGCGAGCAGAAACCGCTCATCGTCGACTTCACCGCCGCCTGGTGCGGAGCCTGTAAGCAGCTCGATCGGGTGACCTTTGCTGCTCCGTCCGTCAGGCCAGAGATGGCGCGCTTCGTGGCGGTGAAAGTAGACGCGACCCATGATGACGACCCCCTCGTGGCTGCGACCATGGAGCGTTACAAAGTGGTGGGGTTGCCGACGGTGATCGTGTTCGACTCTTCAGGGCGGGAAGCGCTCCGCTATACCGATTTCGTGGAGCCAGCCCCGTTCCTCGCCGCTGTTCGCTCCGTCCGTTGAGGCGCGCGCGCCAGCTCCGGCGCGGGCAAGCGCCACCACACCGCGCACGCAAAGCCCAGCGTCCCCCAGCGCTTCAGCACAAGCGCGCGCCGTCGCGCCGCTGGTCACCACGTCATCGACCAGCAGGATTGGCTCCGATGCGAAGGCGCGAACGCGCATGGAGGCTCGCAGGTTGTCTGCGCGTTCAGGAGCGGACAACAGCGCTTGCTGCGCGGTGTCACGGACGCGCGCGAGGAGCTCCGGCGCAAAGCGGCCTCCGCGCAGGGCAGCCAGGCGGCGCGCGAGCAACGCCGATTGATTGAAGCCCCGCTCGACCAGCCTCCGCGGGTGCAACGGAACGGGAACCCAGAGGCAGCCGGCGCTCTGCACCCCAAGGAGTGGCGCCAGCCAGGTGGCCAGGCTTCGCGCGAGCTCCGGGCGCGGCGCGTATTTGAAGCGGCGAATTGCTTCGGCGAGCGGCCCTGCATAAAGGCCGCCAACGTGCAGCGGCAGCGGGCTTTCGGGCAGCGTCCCGAGCGCCCCGGCCACGGGTTCTCCGCAGCGCGCGCACCAGATCTCACGATTGACGGCGTCACACCCCGCGCAGCGGCTCGGGGCCACGAGCTCGAGCAGACAGTCCAGCACGCGGCGCACGCTTGCCTGGTCGTCACCCGCCAGCGACTAGTTGTGCGCGGTGCGCGTCACTCACCCAGCAGCTGGGTCATGGAAGCTTCATCGGCTGGCGTGAAGGGCAGCTGATCGAACTGGGTGCTGCTGGCCCAGCGAAAGTCATTGACGTTCACGGCCGCTGGCTCACCCGCTAGAAGTCGGCATTCGTACAGATAAAGGTCGACGGTGTAGCGCTCGTACGGATGGCTCACGAAGCTCACCAGCTTGCCGGGCTCCACATCGACACCGATGCGGTGCCGCACCTCGCGTCGCAGCGCCTCGCGATCGCTCTCCCCCTCTTCGACGCGCCCACCGGGGAACTCCCAGAGCAGGGGCAACACCGCGCCAGGCCGGCGCTGCGTCACGAGGTAGCACTCATCACGCGCGATGATGGCCGCAACCACACGGATGGTTTTGGGGGCACTCACGGTCGCCTAGGATCAGTAATCGACGCGGAACAGCTGCTGTCCCATGAGCAAGATGTCGGAGGGCGCGAGGGCGCGCTCGCCACGCAGCCTCACGAAGCTGCCATTGGAGCTGCCGACGTCCGTCAGATAGACGCGTCCGTCCGGGCCGCGTGCAATGCGGCAATGCAGACCAGAGACATAGCCGTCCTCCGAGAAGAGGATATCGCCCCGCTCGCGGCCGCAGTGCACACCGCGCTCGGGGATGGGAAAGGCGTTGCCGGTCGTGTCGCGCCCGATCACCAGAGCGAGGCGACCAATGTAACCCTTGGCCGGACTTCCGAAACGCTCCACGCCATCCTGCGAGCGCCCTTGCATCTTGAGCTCTTCGAAGCGGATGATTTCCTGTCCAATGCGAAAGATGTCGCCAAACTCGAGCAGCTGCGGCTCGTTGGGCTTCAACTTCACGTAGACGCCGTTCAACGAGCCCTCATCCTTGATGACCAGCTGATTCCCGCGCCGCGTGAAGGTTGCGTGCCGCGGCGACAGATAACTGTCACCGGCGAAGATGGAGCCGGTGTCGCGGCCCACGGTCACGGAAGCGGTGTCGGGCAAGCGGTGCGTGCCTGCCTCGGTACCGTCAGCGCGCAAGGCCGTCAGCACGATGCCGTGACCGGCTGCTGCTGCAACGCTAGCAACCGGAGCAACGGGAGCGGGTATCGACGAGCCCCCTGTGGGTCCGCCGGCGAGCGCGCTCAGGTTGTAGCCGCAAGAAGCGCAGAAGCGATTGCCGACGACGGTGTTGTGTGCGCACTGAGGGCAAGGGGACGTCGCAGCACCGGGCGCGGCGGAAGCGCGGGGCGCGCTTGCTTGCACGGGAGCCGCATTGACGGGCGCGGGGCTGGTCGGCGGAGCGAGCGCCACGGTCGTGGGCGCAATGGGCGCAGCAGCTGCTGGCGGCGCTGCCACGGGGGCGGGAGCGGGGGCAGGTACGGAGGCGCGCCCCGGGCTCTGCGCTGACAGTCCCCGAGAGGGCGTTTGAGGGGCAAACGGTTTAGCCACGGCTCCTCGCGGGAGCTCAGCCCCGCATCCCAGGCAGAACTTGTAGTGGTCCTGATTCTCCTTGCCGCACTTGGAACACGTGATCACGATGTGGCCTCCCGGGAACGGCCTCGAGGCAATCGATCTAGATTGTCGAAGTCCTCGTAACCGCGCGATTATGCTCGTACCCTTGCCCCGGTCAAGGATTGCGAAGGTGTCAGCTCGAAAGCTCGCTCAGCGCTTGGCGCAATAGGTCGCTGAGCGGCTCGCTCCCAACTCGTGGGCCGAGCAACTGGACGGCACGCTCGGCCTCTGCTGGCCGGTAGCCCATGTTGGTCAGGGCGCTGAGTAACCGCGACTTTGCGTCGCTCGGACGTGCGACCGACGGAGCCGCTGCCACATCGGTGGTCACGAGCTCTTCGACTGGGAGCTTGCCGCGCAGCTCTAGCATCAGCCGCTCGGCCGTTTTTTTGCCCACACCGGGTACTTTGGTGAGCCGTGCCAGGTCGCCCGCTTGCACGGCGCGCACGAGCTCCGATACCGGCAGCGCGCTCAGCACACCCAGCGCGGTGCGAGGTCCAACGTTGGGAACGTTGATGAGCTGCCGGAACACCGCGCGCTCGACTTCGCTGGCAAAGCCGAAGAGCTCCAGCGAGTCGCTGCGAAGCACGGTGTGCACCCACAGGTT
>DASQDA010000808.1:0-12806 GCA_035634435.1 Polyangiaceae bacterium | reverse complement strand
GGGCGCGATCGAGGGCCCGGCCAGCGGCGCCGCCTGCGGCACTATCGGCCCCGACGCCGGGGGCGGCGGCGAGTGTGTCGTTCGCGTCCGACGACGTGTTGCCGGACGGCCTGCGCCTCGCACCAGCCAATTCCGGGGAAGCTCACGAGCCGGGCATGCTGCCTCACCCGATCACGCCGCAGCACGAGCGCATCTCTCGCGAAAACCGTCTGGTGGGCGATCTGAACGGCGCGATGGACGTGAAAGACGTGCCGGGCATGCGCGCGCTGCTGAAGCAGTATCGCGATGAGTACCCTGAGGACGCCAATGTGCTTCAGGACGGCTATGCGATCATCGCCGATTGTCTCGAGCACCCGACCGCCGAGACACGCGCGACCGCCCAGCGCTACTACGACGCGGAGCTCGCCTCCAGCTTGCGGCGCTACATCCGCCGGCACTGTCTCGAAAACTGAGGGGTCCGGTGCCGGCGACGGGCCCGATGACGCGCGCAAGATCCGTTCGTCGCCGGGGCGCGCGCTGCCGCGGCCGCCCGAACGCTCGAGTCAGGCCGGGCACCGATGCTTTGGTTGTGCTGGGACCGACGCTTCCGCGCGCTGGACGGATTGGCAGCGCGGCACGACCAATGCAACATGGCGACCATGCACGGTCTGGACGGGACGTCGCTTCGACAGATGCTCCAGGAGCTCAAAGCTCAGGTCGCTGCGGACAACGTCTTCAACGGAGCGGCGGCACTGGCTTTCTATCTCACTTTAGCCATCTTCCCAGGCCTCATCTTCTTGCTGAGCGTGCTGCCTTACCTGCCCATTCCAAACTTGCATCAGGCCATCATGGACCTGATAGGCCAGGCACTGCCCCAGGAAGCGGCGACAGCACTCACCACGACCGTCGAGAAAATCACGAGCCAGCGAAGAGGAGGACTTCTCTCGTTTGGGCTCGTTGGAATGTTGTGGGTGGCTTCCACAGCGATGTATGCGGTCATGCAGCATTTGAACATCACCTACCGGGTGAAGGAGGGCAGGCCCTTTCTGAAAGCCCGCGGCACCTCGCTGCTGCTCACGTTGCTCTTCGGTAGCCTGGTCATCGGCGCGTTTGCGCTCGTCGTTTCTGGAGGTGTTCTCCAAGCATGGTTGGCGTCGCACTTCGGCTGGAGCGCGGGCCTGGTGCTCCTGTTCGCGACGCTCCGCTGGGTCATCATCATCGCGGCACTGCTGCTTGGATTTGCTCTGGTCTACTACCTGGCTCCGAACGTGGACCAGAAGTTGAAATGGGTGACGCCCGGCGCCGTGCTCGGGGTCGCCACGCTCGTGCTCGCGTCGCTGCTCTTGCGTCTGTACGTCGAGAGCTTCGGCCACTACGACGCGACGTACGGCAGCATCGGCGCCATCATCGTCCTCATGCTCGCGCTGTACGTGGTGGGTCTGGTGCTGCTGATGGGCTCCGAGGTGAACGTCGTCTACGAGAAGCACGCTCCGGGTGGCAAAAAGCGCGGCGAAAAGCGCGCCGGTGAGAGTGGGTCGCCAGCAGCCCGCACGGCAGCTCCTTGAGCTCCCGTGGAGCGCGACGCGACGTGCGCTCGTCCTGCTGCGAGGTGGCCGGCCAAGACCTCCTTCGCGGCGATCCGCCGCACCGATACTTCAGCGCGCGGAGGCCGTGCTGGGTGCCGGCAGAAGATGCACGCTTTGCAACGCAACGTACGATGGCGGCGCGCCCTCGCGACGAACGAGCAGCTCGTCACCTGGCTGCGCGCCCAGAGTTGCCTTTAAAATACCGGTTACGAAAGGCTCAACGACTTCCTGCAGCCGCATCGCCTCGCGCCCGGGTACCGTCCTCAAGCGCTCTGCCACCTCACGGCGACGCGTGCTCCTCTCGAGAGGCAGCACTGGCAGCTCGGCCACGATGGCGTGGGTGCGACGACTGATCGCAGAATGACAGACATGCACGCGCCGCAGCTCATACCAAGCGCGCTGAACCTCCGCTCGCAACGCGACAGCGTTGACGCGATGCTGCCCTTCGTCCACTGCTCGCTCGAAGCCATGCAGGCATTCGAACTCGGCGCTTGGTGCGCCGCCCTCGATGTAGTGTTGAATGTTGTCGCGCAATATCGCGTAATCTCGCCATTCCAGGCGATGCGAGCGCTCGGCGTTGGTGACGATGAAATGCACGGCTCACCTGCCTTCCAGCCCGAATGGGCGTTGTTGTTTACCCCTCATGGTGACACGCCTTCGGCCGGCTCTCCAATCCGATCGTCCGCGAGTAATACCGATTGCCGCTGCAACTCCACCGCGCAAATCGGTTGCTCTGCGAGGCGAGCGAGCGCAGCAATGGCGGGAATGGACGGAGCAGCGCCGCTGCTCCGCTCAGGCCCGCTGCTCGCGGCGGCGACCCTGGGTCAACGCTCTGCAGGCCCCCGCGGGAGCCTTCCAGTCCTGGCGTTTCGTGCCCGCGCGAGGTGAAGAAGACATGAAGCTGGTCCCCAAGCTCGCAACGGCGCTTTTGAGTGGCGTATTCGTGGTCATCACGGTTTTTACCGTGTGGCGGATTCGCGAGGAGATCCGGGCGTTCCATCAAGACGTGCGCGAGCAGCAACGCGTCATCGCGCTGACCACAGCGGCCTCGCTGTACAAGGGACGCACGCGCGAAGAGGCAATGCGACTTGCAGCGCGGGTGGACGCAACGCGGCAAGTCATCCGCGTCCGCTTCGTGTCGCTCAGCAGCAACCCTGCGCCAGCGCTCGCGCCCCGGGTCGCAGCAGCGGGGGTACGGCTCATGCCGACCGGCGTGACACAGCTCGTGCGGCGTATCGGGGCCGCTGAGGCTGACTCGCTTCTCACCTACATGGCTGCCCCGGTCGTGGACGAGCCTGCAGGCGCCATCGAGCTTGCGCAGGTGTTGCCGCCGCGGGCCGCCTTCATTTCACGAGGGGTGGACAGGGCGCTGCTTTCCAGCGCGGCCATGTTGCTCATTTCGGGCCTCATCGTTGCTTACATCGGCGCGAGCGTCGTGGGACAGCCCGTTTCGGAGCTGATTGCCGCTGCCAGACGCATCGGTGCCGGCGAGTTCGATGTGTTCGGCCCTGTCCACCGCAAAGACGAGTTCGGTGAGCTTGCCAGGGCGCTTCGCTCCATGGGGCGGGACCTGCAATCGGGACGCGATCGCATGGAGCAGGAGGCCGATGCTCGGATACGAGCGATCGAGCAGCTGCGTCATGCCGAACGGCTCGCCACCCTCGGTCAGCTCGCCTCGGTGCTCGCCCACGAGATCGGCACGCCCTTGAACGTCATCGGCGGTCACGCGAAGATGATTGCCACCGGAACGCTTGCTGGGCCGCTAGCCGCTGAGAGCGCTCAAACCATCGGCCAGCAATGCGATCGCATGACCGCCATCGTGCGACGCATCCTCGACTATGCGCGCCGACGCCCCGGGCGGAGAGCGCTCGTGAAGGCCAGCGACATCCTGCTGCAGGCAACGGAGCTGCTGAGCGGCCTTGCCAGACAACGTGACGTGGCTCTGCTGCTGGACACGGCCCCGGAGAACATCGAGCTGTGGGCGGACCCAGATCAGCTGCAGCAGGCCGTGACGAATCTCGCGCTCAACGCGGTTCAAGCAAGCTCGCCGGGGCAGAGCGTGCGGCTGTCGGTCGAAGTCTGCATGCGGCCCGAGCGACCTGGCGACGATTCGCCGTTCGTCGTGCTCACCGTGGAAGATACTGGGGTCGGCGTCAGCCCGGAGATTCAGCAGCGCATTTTCGAGCCTTTTTTCACCACCAAGCCGCCTGGCGAAGGGACGGGCCTTGGGCTGAGTGTGGTGCGCGACATCGTCGTCGAGCACGGTGGACACCTCCAAGTGTCGTCCGCGCCGGGCAGGGGCGCACGCTTTTCCATTCATCTGCCCCAACGCGACCTGCCTGGGACCGAGCCGATGGATCAGGCCAACCGCTGACCGCTTTTGCCACAACGGCTCCAAATGACACAGGTCCCCCGAACGCCAGCGATCGCAAAACCGCTGAGCGCGACAATACACGCATCGCGCGCCCGGCACGCATCCTGCTCTCGCGAGCTGGCTCCCTTGCCACGGTTCACGCCGAGCCGCGCATGAGCGATCCACCATGACAGCGCGCGTTTTGATTGTCGACGACGACGACGCCACTTGCCGCATGCTGGAGCTGCGCCTGCGGGCGTCGGGCTACGAAGTGCAGAGTCGAAGGAGTGGTCACAGTGCCTTGGAATGCGCTCGGGTGATGGAGCCCCACGTCGTCTTGACCGACCTCAACATGCAAGGCCTTTCCGGAATCGACCTGTGCCACGCGTTCGGCGAGGAATGGCCGGACGTTCCGGTCGTGGTCATCACCGCGTTCGGCAGCATGGAAACCGCCATCTCGGCGATCCGCGCTGGCGCTTACGACTTCATCACCAAGCCCTTCGATGTGGATGCCCTGACGCTCGCCGTCGAGCGGGCCGTTCAGCACCACCACCTGAAGAGTGAGGTCAAGCGCCTGCGCGCTGCGGTGGGTCAAACCGATTGGGGGAAACAAGCTCTGATCGGCGCAAGCGGACCGATGATGGAGCTGCGATCGCTGGTCGCCAGGGTGGCTGCCAATGACGCAACCGTGCTCATCACGGGCGAGAGCGGCACCGGCAAGGAAGTGATCGCGCGGGTCTTGCACGGCACGGGCAAACGACGCGGCGGGCCCTTCGTCCCCATCAACTGTGCGGCACTGCCGGAGATGCTGCTCGAGAGCGAGCTTTTTGGGCACGTGCGTGGCGCCTTCACCGACGCTCGCTCGAACAAGAATGGTTTGTTCGTCGAGGCCAACGGGGGCACTCTCTTCCTCGACGAGGTTGGCGAGATGCCGCCCTCGTTGCAGGCAAAGCTGTTGCGAGCGCTGGAAGAGCGCAAGGTTCGGCCGCTCGGAGGCACAGCAGAGGTTACCTTCGATGCGCGGCTGATTGCCGCAACCAACCGCGACCTCGACGCGGCGGTGGAAGACGGTCGCTTTCGCGAGGACCTCTACTACCGCCTCAACGTGTTGCACGTGCCGACGCCGCCGCTGCGCTCCCGCGGCGCTGACATTCTGCTGCTCGCTCAGCACTTCGTGCAGTTCTTTGCTCTGCAAGTGCAACGAGCGGTGGTCGGGCTTTCGGAGGCCGCGGCCGAACGGCTCTTGCGCTACCCTTGGCCGGGCAACGTCCGCGAGCTGCGAAATTGCATCGAGCGCGCCATTGCCCTCACGCGCTTCGACCACGTCTCGGTCGATGATCTTCCAGAACGCGTGCGGGACTTTCAGAGTCGTCATGTCGTCGTGACCAGCGAGCTTCTGGAAGACCTGATTCCCCTCGAGGAGGTGGAGAAGCGCTACATCTTGAGCGCCTTAATCGCTGCAGGCGGTAACAAGTCGCTGACCGCCCAACGCCTGGGCGTGAGTCGCCGCACGCTGTACCGCAAGCTCGAGCAGTACGGCGAGCCCTGAGGTAGCGCCGGTGCGGATCGAGCGCCGAAGCGGCTTCTTCGGCCGCTTTTCGACGAGAGCGCTGGCTCCGCTACACGTTGCGTGCAAATAGCCGCCATGGTTGCTTTCTGCCGTCGCCTCGTGGACAGCGCAGCGTTTCACCGCGCGATCATGGCTCTTATCCTCTTCAACGGCATCGTGATGGGGCTCGAGACATCAGCGGCTCTCGTCGCCTCGATGAGCGCCGCTTTCCGCGCGGCCAACCTGGCCGTGCAAAGCATCTTCGTCCTCGAGATCGCTGCCCGCATCGTTGCTCACGGCCGTAGACCTCTCGGGTTCTTCCGCAGTGGTTGGAACGTCTTCGACTTCCTGGTGGTTGCCTTGTCACTGCTGCCAGCCGCAGGTTCCCTCGCTACGCTCGCGCGTCTCGCCCGTGTGCTCCGCGTGGGACGCCTCGTCAGTGGCATGCCTGAGCTGCGACTCATCATCGGGACGATGCTCCGATCGATCCCCTCGCTTGGGCACGTCGTGGTGCTGCTAGCCCTACTCATGTACGTCTACGGCGTCATCGGCTACCAGCTCTTCGCGCAGGTCGATCCGGAACATTGGGGCGGCCTCGGACGCGCGGTTCAAACGTTGTTCGTGATCATCACCCTGGAGGGCTGGGTGGACATCATGAAGACGAGCAGCGAGGCGACGCCCTGGGCGTGGGTCTACTACGTGAGCTTCATCGTGGTTGCGGTCTTCGTCGTCATCAACCTATTCATCGCGGTGGTGATCAACAACCTCGAGAAGGTGCGCCAGGAAGACCTGGACGGCCAGCAGACGCAGGCCGTCACGCTCGGCGCCGACGAGCTGCAGCGCCTGACCGCGCGGATGGAAGAGGTAACGGCGGCACTGCGCGCGCTGAGTCAGCGGCGTTGATGCGGCCTGCTTGGCGGCCTGCCTGTGGACGTGCGCGCTCAGCCGCCCAGCACCCGCCGGGCAGCGCCATCCGGCCGAGTCGCCCAGTGCAGCCGCGCCTGCCCGACGCAGCAACGCTGGCGCGGCTTTAGGCTGCTTCCGCGCGCTTGCGCCGATTCTTGATCGGCGAAATCGGCGCGGTGGCACTCTAGAGAGATGAACGTCGAGGGGAGGGCAAGGCCAGGTGCGCTGACCCAAGCGGCGCGGGCCGCGACGCTCGCCTTTCTCTGCGCTTGCGGCGGAAACGTGGACGGTTCCGCTGCTGCGGGGGTCGGGGGCGCCGGGCCCGCGGCGCCCGGCTCGGGTGGGGCCGCGGGCAATACTACCGGAGGCGTCGAGGGCAGCGCGTCCGGCGCGCCGAGCAGCGGGGGTGTCGGCGCCACCAGTGGCATGCATCCAGGCGCTGGCTCCGGGAGCGCTGGTGAGGGCACCGCGGGTGAGGGGTGTAGCGATTCCTTGCTTCCGCCGCGACTGGTGCGCCTGAGCTTCGCGCAGATGGCAAGCTCCGCCGAGGCGCGGCTGGGCAGCGCGGCGGTCGAGCCGCTGCGCATGCGCCACTACATTCGTCCGCTTTCGCAAGGTCCCTTTCCGCCGTTGTCCTCAGCGCGGGAGGGCACGTCCGTGGACGACTCGAGGTTCGTCCAGCTGGATGACATTGCGAGCGCCCTGGGTCAGTACGTGCTCGACAATGTAGCCACCGTCACCGGCTGCGGTGCGGCTCCGACGGAGCCCTGCGCCAGAGCGTTCATCGCGAGCTTTGCGGAGCGCGCGTTCCGCCAGCCACTCGAGCCGGTGGAGCGCGACACGGTCCTGCAGGTCTTCGACGAGGGACTCGCGCTGGGTGCCCCCGTCGCCGAGGCCATTCAGTACGCGACGTATGCGGTTTTCTCTTCGCCGCTCTTCGTCTACCGGCGTGAGCTCGGTGAGCCCGACACAGCGGGTCAGCGGCGGCTCTCGGCGCACGAGATGGCGAGTCAGCTGTCGTTTTTCATCACCAACGCGCCACCCGATGCGGAGCTTTTGCAGGCAGCGAGCGCGGGCTTGCTGGCGACCACGGCGGGGCTCGCGGAGCAGGTCGACCGCCTGCTCGCAAGCCCTTCGGCGCAGAGCAATCTCGAACAAGCCGTGCTCGCGCTCTACGAGGTCGAGCAGCTTGGCTCTGTGGTGATGGACCCGAGCACGTTTCCGGCGTTCTCAGCCGAGCTGGCGGCCTCGATGCGCACGGAGTCGGCAGAGTTCCTCAAAATGCACTTGTGGGATGCGCCGGTCGAGAGCCTGCTCACGTCGCGGCGTTCGCGAGTCAATGCAGGCCTGGCGGCGCACTACGGCGTCACCTTTCCGCCAGCAGGCGCGGCGTTGGACGCCTCCGGCTTCGCCGAGGTGGTGCTACCGCTGGAACGCTCGGGGCTGCTCACGCAGGCGGCAATGCTGACGCTCGGGTCGCGACCTGACAGCCAATCGGTGGTCGAGCGTGGGCTGCGAGTGATGCGAGCGCTGGTGTGTGAGCCGACGCCCCTCTTTCCGGACGTGATCCCCGAGATCCCCGAGGTCCCGGGTACGGAACGCGAAAAGGCCGCGGACCGAGCCGCAAGAGCGGAGTGTGTGGACTGCCATCGGCTGATCGACCCGTATGGCCTGGCCCTCGAGAGCTTCGATGCCATCGGGCGCTACCGCACGAGCGACGCGGACGCTGAGCCCCTCGACCCGGCGGTCACGTTGGTCAAACCGCCAGTGTCCGTGAGCTCGGCGGCAGAGATGGCCGCTGCCATCGCTGCGAGCGGCGCCTTTGCCGAATGTCTGACCCAACATTTCGTGGCCTTGGCCGTCGCCGATGGCACGCACGTGCCGAGGAGCTGTGACCTGGAGGACATCGCGCGGGCGCGGCAGCAAGCGGACGACGCCTCGTTTGCCGGTTTGGTGCGGCAGGTAGCTCTATCGAAAACCCTGGCCGTTCGCTCCTCAGGGGGTGCGCCATGAGCTCCTATCGCACGAGCCGTCGCGCTTTCATGTACTCCGTCGCGGGCGCCGTCGGCTTCGAGCTGTTGCTGCGCAATCTGGAGGCCAGCGCTCAGGGTGCGGTGTCACCCGCGCGCCTTCTGGTGTTGCACAGCCCGCTCGGAACCGTGCACTACGATTTCGTGCCTCAGGGCACGGGCCGCAATTACGTGACCTCGCCAATCCTCGAGCCGTTCGAGGCGAGCGGGCTGCGCGAGGACATGATCGCTCTGCATGGCTTCTCCCATGCGCCCGAGCTCGTGCGCGGCGTCGGAGCCCACGAGGGCGGCACCGTCGCCATGATGACCGGCGCGCCGACACCAGGGCCGCGCTTCAACGGTGGTGAACGCGACGACGCCTGCGCCGGAGGCCCTTCCTTCGATCAGATCTTGCTGAAGCACGCCGCGAGCCTGCAGCGTCCCGGCGTCGGTTATGCGAACGCCATCTGCGACTCGCGCGTGGAATCGTTCGAGACCTCCACCCGCTGCTTGTCTTATTCGCACCTCACACGCGAGGTTCCAGCCTTCGACGGCACCACGCTGACGGAGAACGTGCCCTTGCTGCCCGAGCTCGAACCCGTCGCGCTCTACGCCTCGCTCTTCGCGGGCTTCATGCCAGGCCCAACCGGAAGCAACGTGCCCGCCGCCATCCGCGCATTGCGTCTGCGGAAGAGCGTGCTCGACGCGTCGCTGCGCGAGCTTTCGCGGTTGCGCACGCTGGCGCCAGCCAGCGAGAGCGCGCGGATCGACGCCCACGCGGAGGCCATCCGCAGCATCGAGCTTCAGCTCACCGAGGGTATCCGCAACAGCTCCTCGCAGTGCCCAGGCCTCACGTCGCCCGATCCCAACGTGCACGGAAAGACGAGCTCACAAGCCCTCTACAACAGCAACCCGCGCGCTGAGATGCCGGAAGAATTAGAGCACGAGCAGGTGGGTCGCCTTCACCTGGGGGTGCTGCGCGCCGCTTTTCAGTGCGACGTCATCCGGGTCGCCACCTTCCAATGGGCGCCGGGGCAAAACATGGTGGCGTTCCAGGGCTTGTATCCGGCGGATCCCGGCGGAGCCTACCGTCACCATCCGCTGAGTCACCGCGTCATTTCTCCGTCACCCACCGTTGCACCGACGGACCCCGCGAAGCTTGCCGTAACGGAGTTTCTTAGCAATGTGCAGGTCTGGTATAACCAGCGATTCGCCGAGTTCCTGGTTCAGCTGAAGGCGACCTCGGATGTTTATGGCGGCAACCTGCTCGATTCGACGATCCTGCCGTGTGTCACGGAAATCGGGGACGCTACCCACCGCCGTTCGCCCATCCCTGCTCTCATTTTCGGAGGCAAGAAGCTCGGCATGCAAGGGGGTCAGTTTCAGCAGGTGACCCGTTCTCATACCGATCTGTGGCTCACGCTCGCTCAGGCCTTTTTGCCGGCCAGCAGCGATGTGAGGACCACGCTCCGCAACGAGGTCTTCGCTCGGGCCGCCACGACGTATAGCGGGCCCATCGACGGCCTCTGGCAGCGGCCGACATAGCCCCGCCGAGTCGCCAGCAGCGCGAGCGTCAGGACGGCGCCGTAGGCGGGAATGAGCCCCACCAGAGACGCGGAGCTAAACGTCGCCCACGTGCTTCTCGAGCTCTTCCCAGTCGGCTGTCTCGTCGTGGTCGCCGAGGCTCACGACGCATGCAGCGGCAACGCACAGGACCAGGTGGCGAACAAGAACACCCAGGTGTTCAGCGGGGCTCTCCCAGACCAGGATAGGCCAGGTAAAAGCGCCGGCGAACAAGCCGCCGAGCAGGCCACGACGTGTCCACCTTTCCGCGCGTCGCCGCACGGTCGATGTACCCATTTCGCACGCGCTGTTCGCCGGCCGCCTCAGAAGCGCAGTCGCAAACGTCCCGAGACACCGTTACCTGATGATCGCGGGCACGAGCGCGGCCGCGCGAGTCCGCTCTTCCACGCGATAGCCGGGGGGCGGAGTTGCGCCCGCCCTGGCGGCAACGACCGCGGGGGGAGCCTTGCGAGGGACGTCTACCTTGCGCTTGTACTGAGCGTGAGCGGGCAGCGCAGCGAGCCCTAGGGCCAACGCGAGCGGAACCGCCGCAATCCTCCCGGCCATCTCCACACTGTGCGCCCGCGCGCCTGGGCCAGCAACCCTTTGCCGCGCCGACATCACAGCGGAGCGCAGGCGCGGCTGCTGGGGCGCGGCTCGACGGGTGGGCTACCCAACGTCGAGCTGGGCCGAGCGTCGCGCTCGTTGCCCGGAGGCGAACCATCCCCGGCGCGTACCTCGAGGAAGCCTGCGCCGACGTGTGCCGCGGTTGGCCAGGTAGGACACGAATGGCAGCGCTGTGCCGAAGCCGCGGGCGAATATCTCGCGCGCAAATGGGGTGTGGCTCGGGGTTTGCTGATGCCGTGGGCATGACGGGCGGTTCGTGGTCGATTCGGATGGGCTTCTGCGCGGTCGTGCTGGCGGCGAGCCTTGGTTGTGGAGGCGGGGGCGACAGCGACGGTTCAGCGGGCCAGGGCGGCGGTGGCGTCGGCAACGGTGGTCACGCCGGCCGTGGCGGCGGTGACGCGGGGCTGGGCGGCTCGGACAGCGGCGAGGCCGGCAGCGGAGCCGCTAGCGGGGCTGGAGCTCGGAACGGTGAGGGTGGCGACCCGGGCGCCGGCGGGAGCGCCGGCTCAGACGGAGGCCCGCCGGATTGCATCTCGCCCGAAGCTCCCTTCGAGTGGCCTGTCGCTCGGAAGCCGGTCGCCGTCCCAGCGCACGCCTCGTGGAAGGCCGAGCTCGAGCTTGCAGACGAGCCGTTCGTGCTCCGGGGCGACACCGTCCATCGAGACGCCGTTCGCTGGGTGAAGTTCACGGTACTGCTCAGCGATCCGGAAAAGGTCTACTTCCAGGATTCCAATGTTCACGCGTTTCACTACGACTTTGCCACCAAGCGGATCCCCGAGTTCGCAGGCTCGAGCCGTTCGGCGTTCGATGCCGTGACGCTCCAGGCGGAGGGCCAGCGAGCCGTCCTGGGCGCCGTGCTCTTGCCCTCCGATATGTCGCGCCACCCGGAGTACGCCGTGCAGCTCGTGGTCAACGATGCGCTACATCCGGAGCTGGCGCGGACCATTGTGGAGAATGTGGCTGCCCGCGTGAAGGCTCCGCAGGGAACGCAGCTCCTCTACTTTCCCAATCCTGCCCAGAGCGAGTGCATCGATGCGCACGAGGCGTACTTTGCGGAGCACGACTTGCGCGTGGGGACCGTCGATCAGTGGTTGGAGGGCGACGCTTGTTACGCGCCCGGCTGGGCGATGGGCAAGCTCGTGGAGCTTGCGCCCAACGAGGTCGACTCCGCCTACCTGAGCGGAGCACTGCGCCCGGAGGACGTCCTGTTGCTGTCGGGGGCTGCGCCGGCCGAGTTGCCGTATGTGGCCGGGATCCTCACGCTGGAGCCCTCCACCCCCAATTCGCATCCGGCGATCCTGGCTCGCTCGTACGCAGTGCCCTTCGCGTATGTCCGACGCACGGAAGCGGCCGCCCGGGCGCGGGCGCTGGTCGGTCGCGCGGTCGTCGTTGCCACCCGGATTTCTCACAGCGGTGACTGTGAAGTTCGCCTGATCGACGTGAACGAGCTCACTGCCGGCGACCGGGAGACCATCGGTGAGCTTGCAGCGCGACCGCCCATCGAGCTGGCACCCAAGGTCGCGTCGGGCGCTTTCTATTATCCAACGGCGGGTCTGCTCCCTCGCGACATCAACCGAGTGGGCGGCAAGGCCGCACACTTTGGCTTGCTCGCCGCCGCAGCGCCGGACAACACGCCGAGCCCCGCCGTCGCTTTTACCTTCGACCTATGGGACGCGTTCATGGCGCAGCGCGCCCCCGATGGCACGGCGGGCTCGCTGAAGGAAGCCATCGCTCGTCAGCTTCAGCCCCACGTCTGGCCTGCGGATCTGCAGGCGCTGAGCGCCACGCTCGACGTGGTGCGCGGGATGATTCGCGATGCACCGTTTCCTCCCGCGCTGCAGCAGGCGGTCAAGACGGCGCTCGCTGGGTTCGACCCCGCCGTGCGCATCCGTTTTCGAAGCTCCACGAACGTGGAGGATTCAGCCACGTTCACCGGAGCTGGGCTCTACGATTCGGTGACCGGATGTCTCGCGGATGACCTCGATGCGGACGCAGCGGGTCCGAGCTTGTGCAACCCCGGAGAGGTCAAGGAGCACGGGGTCTACCGCGCCATCAAGCGCGTCTTCGCCAGCTTCTATGCGCAGAACGCCTACTTCCAGCGCCTGAGCCGGCAGGTCGATGAGGAGCAGGTGGGCATGGCGATTCTCGCGCACTATTCGGTGCCCGACTCCGAGGAGCTGGCGAACGGCGTGGCCACGCTGCGAGTTGGTCCCTTTCACAGGGTGGCAAATATC
>DASQDA010000807.1:0-10866 GCA_035634435.1 Polyangiaceae bacterium | reverse complement strand
GAATGGCAGCCCGCGCAGCGTCCAGCTCGCGGCGCTCAGCGTCCGTGAGCGCCAGGCGCGCCTGACCGACGAGCTCCGTGACCACCTGCAAGCGATCGCGCAGCGCCGCAACGTTGTGCTCACCGGCGTCGACCAAGCGGCTGAGCTCACCCAGATGCAGGGCGATGCCGCCAAACCCCACGGCGCGGGCCCGCGCCTGCAGCCCCTCGGAGCGCAACGGCAGGGCTCCCCAGCGCGCCGAGGACACCTGCCCGCGCTGCAAGAGCTCCTCCCACGCCTGCAGGTAGTCCCACAATTCGGCGATTAAACGCGGGCGATCCGCCTGGAAGCCGCCACTGCCCTGGGACCGACTCACGGCGATGGACTAGCACACTGCGCTTGCCGCCGAGCCCTTTGCGTGAACGAGCTTGGCACCCGGCGGGCCTGCGCACGAGGACGCCCCAAGGTTCGCCTCGAGGAGGTTGACAAGTGGGGCGACCTGCCTGCTAATGCTCCCGATTTCGCGCTCTTTTGCCAGGCGCTGGGTGTTGACGAGTCTGTGTCCGGCGTGACAGAGGGCTCGCAGCTTCCGTAGGGGTGCTCGGGGCGTGGAGGTCCGTTGGCACCCTGGGCGCTCGAGCT
The DNA here is from genome assembly GCA_035634435.1 of Polyangiaceae bacterium. GTDB lineage: Bacteria > Myxococcota_A > Polyangia > Polyangiales > Polyangiaceae > PMG-095. The sequence continues at coordinate 10,245 of DASQDA010000807.1, read as the reverse complement.
TCAACCGTCATGTTTGATTCCGAAAGACTGCTCGCACCGATATCTCCTGCAGACCCTGCGGGGGCCAATCTCGAGTACGACCCCGCGTTCGCCGAGCTGGAGCGTTTGGCGATGGGAAAGCCCGAGCGCCAGATGGGCGATTCGATCGTGCCCGGGGAGCCGCCAGACTGGAGCGCCGTCTTCGACCGCGCGGTCTTGCTGCTCGAGCGGAGCAAGGACCTACGAGTGGCGAGCTATCTTGGGCTGGCGGTCTTGCATCGCGCCGGGTTCGAGGGGCTCAGCCGCGCGCTGGCGTTCTTGCGCTCCTTGCTCGAGGCATACTGGCCGCTCCTGCATCCCGAGCTCGACCCGGACGACGGCGACGCGACCGTCCGCGTGACGGCGCTGGCAGGCCTGGGTACCCCGCAGGTCATCGTCGCTTTGCGCAACGCGCCTTTGCTACGCGCGCGGTCGCTCGGGGCGGTAACGCTGCGGGACCTGCTCGCGAGCAACACCGACGGGTCGCGCGCCAGCGATACCGCAGGGCCGGACGCCGGAACCGTGGACGCCATCTTCAGGGAGGCCGAGCTGCAAGCTCTTGTCCACGTGGTCGATTCGATCAAAGCCGCCTCGGGACATCTGGCCGCCATCGAGGCCGTTTTCGAGACCCACACCGGTGCGCGCGGCCCCGACTTTTCGGCGCTCTTGGCCTTGCTGCACCAAGCCAGTCACAGCCTTCAAGCGCGGCTGCAGGCACGTCGCCCGGCTGAGGCGGCCGCCACGAACGTCACTGCCGCCACGGATGGAGAGGCAATGCCGTCGTCCGATTCAGGCCCGCCCGCGGCTCGACCGCTCGACGGGGACATCAACTCGCGCGCGGACGTCCTGCGAGCACTCGAAAAAATCTGCTCATACTACGAGCGGCACGAGCCCTCCAGCCCGCTGCCCTTGTTGCTGCAACGCTGTAAGCGCTTGGTTCCGCTGGGGTTCGTCGATATCTTGCGCGACATGGCTCCCGACGCGCTCTCGCAGGTCGAGCTGATTGCGGGCAAGACGGGAGAGTGAAAACGTGTCGTCGGCCTTCAGGGAGACAGCTTTCAAAAGATCTTCGGTGATAGGGTGCCGGGGGAAAGAGGAGTTTGCGTCATGAGCAGCCAAAAGTTCATTGCTCGAAACCGCGCGCCGCGCGTGCAGATTGAATACGACGTCGAGCTTTACGGGGCGGAAAAGAAGGTCCAGCTACCCTTCGTCATGGGTGTCATGTCAGACCTGTCGGGCAACTCCGGCAAGACGCAACCAGCCGTTGCCGAGCGGAAGTTTCTCGAGATCTCCGTCGATAATTTCGATGATCGCCTGAAAGCGATGGAGCCGCGCGTGGTGCTGCAGGTCCCCAACACGTTGACTGGGGAAGGGAACCTGAGCGTCGATCTGACGTTCGAGAGCCTCGACGACTTCTCGCCCGCGGCGATCGCCAAGAAGGTGCCGGCGCTGAACCAGCTGCTTCAGGCCCGCATGCAGCTCGCCAACCTGGTGACCTACATGGATGGCAAGACCGGCGCCGAGGAGCTGATTGCCAAAGTTTTGCATGATCGCGGGCTGTTGCAGGCGCTCGCATCTGCCCCCAAGCCCGAGAGCGACCCGGCTCCCAGCAAAGAGTGAGTGTGTCATGAGCGAGGCAACCGAGAAATCTGCGGCGCAGTCCACAGGCGTCAGCACCGAAACCAATGACTTCACTGCGCTCCTGAAGAAGGAGTTCAAGCCGCAATCCGAGCGCGCCCGCGAGGACGTGGAGATTGCGGTCAAGACGCTGGCGGAGCAAGCCCTGGCGACGACGGTGAATGTCTCGTCGGACGCCATTCTCTCGATTCAAGCCATCATCGCGGAGCTCGATCGCAAGCTCTCCGAGCAGATCAACGAGATTCTTCACCACGAAGAGTTCCAGAGCATCGAAGGTTCGTGGAGAGGTTTGCACCATCTGGTGAACAACTCCGAGACCGATCAGATGCTGAAGATCCGCGTGCTGAACATCTCCAAGAAGGACCTTCAGAAGACGCTCAAGCGCTTCAAAGGTGCGGCCTGGGATCAGAGCCCGATCTTCAAAAAGCTCTACGAAGAGGAGTACGGGCAGCTCGGCGGCGAGCCGTACGCCAGCTTGGTCACTGACTACCACTTCGATCACACCCCGCCTGACGTCGAGATGCTCGGCGAGCTAGCCAAGATCGGCGCGGCCTGTCACGCGCCGGTGATTGCCGCGGCGGCGCCCTCGCTGTTTCAGATGGAGTCCTGGCAGGAGCTGGGCAATCCACGGGATCTGACGAAGATTTTCTCGACGCCCGAGTACGCCGGCTGGCGCTCGCTGCGGGAATCGGAGGAGTCGCGTTACATCGGCCTCACGATGCCGCGGTTTTTGGCGCGCCGTCCCTACGGTGCCAAGTCCGATCCGGTGGACGAGTTCGATTTCGAAGAAGACGTCGCCGGCGGCGATGCCAAGAAGTACACGTGGGCCAATTCGGCGTACGCCATGGCCGTGAACATCAATCGTTCGTTCAAGCTGTACGGCTGGTGCTCGCGTATTCGCGGTATCGAGTCGGGCGGTGCCGTCGAAGGTCTGCCGACGCACTCGTTCCCGACCGACGATGGTGGCGTGGACATGACCTGCCCCACCGAGATTGGCATCAGTGATCGCCGCGAAGCCGAGCTCGCCAAGACCGGCTTCATGCCGCTGATCCACAAGAAGAACACCGACTTCGCGGCTTTCATCGGTGCCCAGAGCCTGCACAAGCCTGCGACTTACGAGGACCCCGACGCCACCGCGAACGCGGCCTTGGCGGCACGGCTGCCTTACCTTTTCGCGACCTCGCGCTTCGCTCACTATCTGAAGTGCATCGTCCGCGACAAGGTTGGCTCCTTCAAAGGCACCGAAGACATGCAGCGCTGGCTCCAGGACTGGATCACGCAGTACGTGGACGGTGATCCTGCCAACTCGAACGAGGGCACCAAGGCGCGCAAACCGCTCGCCTCGGCCGAGGTGGTAGTCGAGCCGGACGAGAGCAACCCGGGGTATTACAACTCCAAGTTCTTTCTGCGGCCTCACTACCAGCTGGAGGGGCTCACGGTATCGCTGCGGCTGGTCTCCAAGCTGCCGTCCGCCAAAGCCGGCGGCTGAAGCGGTTGTCGGCTTGCTTGGTACGCTCCGAAGGTTTGCGGATTGCAGCGCGGACAGCCCTAGCGGAGCACGCCAATGGCTGATCTGACGCCCAGGGAACGCCTGCAGCCCTCGTTGCTCGACCGTCTCACCGACGACGAGCCCGACCGGCTGCAGGAGTCGCGGGACAAGCGCGTGCTGTCTCCGCAGCGCCTCCGCGAAAGCGTGCGCCGGGATCTCAGCTGGCTGTTCAATAGCGTGAACCTCGAGTCACTCTCCGACCTGGAAAGCTTTCCCGAGGTTCAACGTTCTTCCATCAACTACGGCTTGCCCGACCTTTCCGGACGAACAGCGTCGAGCGTCGACATCGTGGCGCTCGAGAAGCTACTACGCCGCGCCATCTGGGACTTCGAGCCCCGGCTGATTCGCGAGTCGGTGCGAGTGAAGCTCCTGATCGATCCCGAGCAGCTCAACCACAACGCCATGTGCTTCAGTATCGAGGCCGAGCTGTGGGCGCAGCCCTTGCCGCTGCGCTTGTTCCTGCGAACCAACCTCGATCTGGACACTGGCGAAGCCATGGTTTCGGAGGTGAGTGGGACGGAGTCGGGCTGATGGATCCGCGGCTTCTCGGCTACTACAACCGCGAGCTACAGTATCTGCGCGAGCTGGGCGGCGAGTTCGCGAAGCAGTTCCCCAAGATTGCCGGACGACTCGGCCTCGACGCCTTCGAGTGCGTCGACCCGTACGTCGAGCGTTTGCTCGAGGGCTTCGCCTTCCTGGCGGCACGTGTGCAGTTGAAAATAGACGCGGAGTTCCCGCGCTTCACCGAGCACCTGCTGTCGATGGTGTACCCGCACTATCTGGCGCCGACACCGTCGATGGCGGTCGTGCAGCTACGACCAAATCATCGTCAGGGGGTGCTGAGTGATGGCTTTGCGGTGCCGCGCGGAACGCTGTTGCGCGCCAATCTCGGCAAAGGTGAGCAAACCGCGTGTGAATACCGGACGGCGCACGCGCTGTCACTCTGGCCCATCGAAATTGCCAGCATCAAGCATTCGGCGTACGTCGGCGACCTGGGCGAGCTGCGACTGAAAAACCGCAAGCGCGTCGTGGGGGCGCTGCGAATTCGGCTGCGTACCGTGGGCGGCATTCCGTTTCGGCAACTGTCGCTCGAGGCGCTCCCGGTGTTCATCCGCGGGCTCGACCAGCTCTCGATGCATCTTTACGAGCTGTTGATGGCCGGTTCGGTCGGCTGCATCGTGCGCAGCCCGGACGGAAGCGTTCGCGAGCTCGTCGAGGATGAGCCCGTGCGGTCGTGGGGCTTCGAAGACGAGCAAGCGCTGCTGCCCTATGGTCCGAAGTCGTTTCAGGGTTACCGACTGCTGCACGAATATTTCGCACTGCCGAGTCGCTTTTGCTTCGTCGAGCTCACGGGCCTCGGAGCAGCCGTGCGTCAATGCCAGGGGTCCGAGCTCGACGTGATCGTGCTGCTCGACCGTCACCACCCCACCGTGGAAGCAGCCGTGAGCACCGCCCACGTGGAGCTGTTCTGTACGCCTGCCGTGAACCTGTTTCCGAAGCGAGCCGATCGCATCCACCTGTCGGAGCGAGTGCACGAGTACCACGTGTTACCCGACCGCACGCGGCCGCTCGATCTGGAGATCCACTCGATCAGCGAAGTGGCCGGTTTCGGCACCAGCAGCGACGTGCGTCGCGAGTTTCAGCCTTTTTACACTTGCAAAGATCGCACGACGCAGGAGGCCGACGCCGCTTACTACACCGTACACCGCCAGCCGCGCATGGCCTCCTCACGGCGGCGCAGCGGGCCGCGTTCCACGTACGCGGGCAGCGAGGTGTTCTTGTCGCTGGTCGATGGTCAGGAAGGGCCGTATCGCTCGGACCTGCGTCAGCTGGCCGTCAACACCCTGTGTACCAATCGCGATCTCCCGCTGCACATGAGCGTGGGTGAGGGGCGCACTGACTTCCATCTCGAGTCGGGGGCGCCAGTGGAATCGGTGCGCTGCGTCGCCGGGCCCTCACCGCCGCGGACGTCGCATGCCTGGGGCCCCACTGCCTGGCGGCTGATTAGCCACCTCTCGTTGAACCACCAGTCGCTGACGAACAGTAGCGACGGACAGGGAGCATCAGCGTTGCGCGAGGTGCTGCGGCTCTACGGTGAGTGGAGCGAGCCTGCCCTGCGCCGTGAGATCGAGGGGCTGCGCACGATCACCAGCGTTCCGATCGTGCGTCGCTTGCCGGTGGACGGTCCGGCGAGCTTTGGGCGCGGGCTCTCCATCAGCCTCGATTGTGACGAAACCGCTTTCGAGGGCGGCAGCGTCTTTCTGCTGGGCTCGGTGCTCGAGCGGTTCTTCGCCAAGTACGTCTCCATCAACTCTTTCACCGAAACCGTGCTGCGCAGCGCGCAACGCGGCGAGATCATGCGATGGCCGCCCCGCCTCGGACGCCGCCCCATCTCCTGAGCTGGCTCGAGCTGCTGGCGCACGCGCCGTCAGCGTTCGACTTCCACCAGGCGATGCGACGCATCGAAAACGCCTTCCGCGACCTGCCGCTCTCCGGACAATCGTTGCGGCCAAGTCAGGAGCCGGTGCGTCTGGGCCAGGAGCCCTCGCTGGCGTTTCCTCCCGCCGCGCTCGCCAGCTTTCAGGCGCCCACGGAGGGGCAACCTGGGCGCCTTTACGTGCGCTTTCTAGGCCTCTTTGGCTCGCATGGCGCGTTACCCCTGCACCTGACCGAATATGCGCGTGAGCGGGTCCGGCACGGGGGCGATCGGACGTTCACGGCCTTCGTCGACCTGTTTCACCACCGTATGCTGCTGCTGTTCCATCGCGCGTGGGCCGTCGCGCAGCCGACGGCGTCGCACGATCGCCCGACCAGTAGCCGTTTCGCCGTGTACATCGGCTCGCTGTTTGGCGTCGGGCTGGACGCGCTGCGCGCTCCCGACGTTTTGCCCGAGCATGCGAAGCTGCAATACGCTGGCTGGCTATCGAGCGCGACGCGACCCGCCGAAGGGCTGGAAGCCATGGTCACCGACTACTTCGGTATCCAGGCTCGTGTTGAACAGTTCGTCGGGGAGTGGCTCGAGATCCCGGACAGCAGTCGCTTTCGGCTCGGCTACTCTCGCGAGGTCAGCACGCTCGGCCAGACGACGGTACTGGGTTCTCGCGTGTGGCGATCGGATCACAAGTTCAGGTTGCGCTTGGGTCCGCTCTCGAAGCCGGAGTTCTCGCGGTTTTTGCCGGGCAACGACGGGCTGACGCGTCTGCTCGCTCTGGTGCGCGCCTACGTTGGCGACGAGCTCGCCTGGGACGTGCGGCTGGTGCTGGCCGCGGAGGCCGCGCAGGCGCTCGGTCTGGCGCGGGGTGATCGTCTCGGCTGGAGTGCGCCGCTCGGCAAGAGCAAAGGGGCCCCGCGGACCGACGTCATCGTTGATCCAGTTTCTCACCAGACGCGGCGGACGCTGTCATGAAGCTGGGATATTCGCTGGTTTCGCTGCCAGGCGTCCGCCGCCTGAGGCCGCGTGACCAGCCATTGTATGGGAGGGTGACATGTCGGAAATCAGCCGCGCTACTCTGTTCGGAAAGCTAAATGAAGTCGGATACCGCTCGATCGAGAGCGCGACGCTGTTCTGCAAGATGCGGGGCAACCCCTACGTCGAGCTCTCACATTGGTTGCACCAGCTCTTGCAGCTGCCGGATTCGGACTTGTTGCGCATCTTGCGGCACTTCGAGGTCGACTCGTCGCGGCTGGCGCGCGATCTCACCGATGCGCTCGATCGCTTGCCGCGCGGAGCGACCTCGGTTTCGGATCTCTCGACCCAGGTCGAAGAATCCGTGGAACGAGCCTGGGTGTACGGGTCGCTTCTGTTCGGCGAATCGCGCATTCGGAGCGGCCACCTGGTGGTCGGCTGGTTGAAGACGCCAATGCTGAGGAACGCCCTGAGCGCCATCTCCAAGGAGTTTCAGAAGCTGAAACCGGAGCAGCTCATCGAGCAATTCGCGACGCTGACCAACGCCTCGCCGGAGGCGCGGTTCTCATCGCCGCTCGGTGCGCCGGAAGTGGGCACGGACGTCGAGCACGGCGCTCCCGCTCCTGCAGCCCTCGGCAAGCAGGAGGCGCTCGGCCGCTACTCGGTGGACCTCACGCAGCGCGCCCGCGACGGAGAGATGGACCCCATCGTGGGACGCGACGAGGAGATCCGGCAGATCATCCAGATTTTGCTGCGTCGCCGCCAGAACAATCCCATCCTGACGGGCGAGGCCGGCGTCGGGAAGACCGCGGTGGTCGAAGGCTTTGCGCAGCGCCTGGCGAGCGGCGACGTTCCACCGCAGCTCAAGGATGTGACGTTGCGCGCATTGGACATCGGCCTGTTGCAGGCTGGAGCCAGTATGAAGGGCGAGTTCGAGAACCGCCTGCGCCAGGTGATTGACGAGGTCCAGGCGTCGCCCAAGCCGATCATTCTCTTCATCGACGAGGCGCACACCCTGGTGGGCGCTGGCGGGGCTCAAGGTACCGGGGACGCCGCCAACTTGCTCAAGCCTGCGCTGGCACGCGGCAAGCTGCGCACTATCGCTGCGACGACCTGGGCCGAGTACAAGAAGTACATCGAGGGCGATCCGGCATTGACGCGACGCTTTCAGGTGGTGCAGGTGCACGAGCCCAGCGAGGAGCGTGCCGTGCTGATGATGCGCGGCACCGCCTCGATGCTAGAGGCGCACCACCGCGTGCAACTGCTCGATGAGGCGCTAGAAGCCGCCGTGAAGCTCTCCAAGCGCTACATCCCCGACCGGCAGCTGCCCGACAAGGCCGTGAGCCTGCTGGACACGGCCTGCGCGCGGGTGGCGGTGAGCCAGCACGGCAGCCCTCCGGAGGTGGAGGACAGCCGCCGCCGCATCGAGGCTCTGGAAGGCGAGCGTGCCATCATCGATCGCGAGCAGGCAATCGGGATCGCGGTCGGGGAGCGGGACGCAAAGGCTCTGGCTTCCCTCGAGCAAGAGCGCGCTCGCCTGGCCGATCTGGAAGCGCGCTGGAACCGCGAAAAGAGCCTGGTCGATCGCATCCTTGGTTTGCGGGCGACGCTGCGCGCGCAGCAACTGCGCCAGGCAAGTCCCGAGAGCGCGGCGCCGGCCGAGGCTGCGGGCAGCGTCGAGCGCACGCGCGACGAGCTGCTGACGGAGCTGCGGGGGCTCGATGGCGAGCTGGTCGAGCTGCAGGCGGACAATCCTCTGATCTTGCCAACGGTCGACGAGCAGGCCGTCGCCGCGGTGGTGGCAGACTGGACGGGCATCCCAGCCGGTCGCATGGTCAAAAACGAAATCGAAGCAATTCTCAAGCTTGCCGACGTGCTGGGCCAGCGTGTGATTGGCCAGCGCCATGCCCTCGAGATGATTGCGCGACGCGTTCAGACCGCGCGCGCGGGGCTCGAGAATCCCAGCAAGCCGATCGGTGTCTTCATGCTGGCCGGGCCGTCCGGGGTCGGCAAGACGGAGACAGCGCTGACCATCGCCGAGGCGCTGTACGGCGGCGAGCAAAACGTCATCACCATCAACATGAGCGAGTTTCAAGAGGCGCACACGGTCTCGACGCTCAAGGGCGCGCCTCCCGGTTATGTCGGGTACGGCGAGGGAGGGATTCTGACGGAAGCCGTGCGCCGGCGTCCGTATAGCGTCGTCTTGCTCGACGAGGTCGAGAAGGCACACCCGGACGTGCACGAGCTCTTCTTCCAGGTGTTCGACAAGGGTTGGATGGAAGATGGCCAGGGCACGCGCGTCGACTTCAAGAACACGATCATCCTGCTCACCTCCAACGTGGGCAGTGAGGTAATCATGAAGCTCTGCAGTGGCAGCTTTCAGCCGAAGCCGGACGCCATTGCCGAAGCCTTGCGCGGCCCCCTGTTGCAGGTCTTCCCGGCCGCACTGCTCGGGCGCATGGTCGTGATCCCGTACTATCCGCTCAGCGACGAGATGATCGGTAGCATCGTGCGCTTGCAGCTCGAGCGTGTGAAGGGCCGCGTGCAGGAGCGTTACAACGTGCCATTCACGTACGACACCTCCGTGGTCGAGCTGATCACCGCGCGTTGCAATGAGCTCGAAAGCGGCGGCCGCATGATCGATGCGGTGCTCACCAACACATTGCTGCCGCAGGTCAGCGAGCAGCTCCTGCTGCGCACGTTGGCCGCGAAGCCAATCGAGCGGGTCGGTGTGACCACTAGCGCCAGCGAGTTCTCGTATAGCTTCGAATGACTCGAAGCTGCGACGAGCGCTGGCTACGTCGAGACGCTCGTGACTCGTGACTCCTTGCGAAGCTGGTCGCGTAACCACTGCATGGCGGGCTCTACCGTCGGAAACGCGAGCATCGGCGGTTGCTGGCGGGGTCGAAGCCAGAGCAGAGCCTTGAACATGCCCCTGGAGACTGGCGACGAGACCACGAGAGCCACACCGACGAGGAGGGGTCCGAATTGTCGCATGTCCGCCTCCATGCGCTCGCTGGCCGTTCGCCGTCGCTCAGCCGACAGGATGGGCGATCGGCGGACGTCCATGACCAGCCCGAAGCGCTGCCCCCGCCGGAAGTAGCTGCTGAGGGTCGCCAGATGCTCGGTGAACTCCGGTTCGGTCTGCTCTTCCGGGCCCTTCGTGACCAACAGGAAGGGCCAACGGCTCTCGTCGTAGGCGGTCGAGCATCCAGGTGCCATCGCGCGGATTACGGCGGTTTCGCGGCCGAGTTAAGCCCGACCAAAAGCGCGGCCCGCGAGCGGTCCCGCGCTCGTCTGCCCAGGTGGGGAAAAGCGCGGAAGCTCAGGGATTGACCCCCGGCCAGCTCACTGGTTCGCTGCGCGGATGAGGCGCATCCCCTCCCACACGAACAGTCGACGATTTCTCTTGGTACTGCTTGCTGGCCTGTCCTTCCATGCCTGCAGCGACTCGGAAGGCCAGCTCGGCGACGCCGCCGACGCAGGCAGCTCCGGCACCGGGGGCAGCAGGCCCGGTGTAGGTGGCAGCGGTGGGCGCGGAGGCATTGGTGGTAGCGGCCCCGCAGGCGCAGGTGCCGGCGGCATCGGCGCGGGCGCGGCGGGGTTGCCAGACGGCGGCAGCAGCGAAGGTGGC
>DASQDA010000806.1:0-8510 GCA_035634435.1 Polyangiaceae bacterium | reverse complement strand
GGGCTCGCGTGCTGCCACTTATGCTCGGCCTCGTCGCCGGGGCCTGCCGCACGGAGGGGCAAAGTGACGCGTCCAGGACCAAGCCGGGCTCGCCGCAGCCGGACCGACTCGCGGCCGAGCTCGCTACGTGGCCGGCGCGCTGGACCAGCATCGACGCGCCCCCAAGCTGCGAGCCGCTGCTCGCTCAGGACGAACGAGCTCCGTGCCTCGCAACCCTCAAGGGACTCGAGGCTCAGCGGGCGCTGAAAACGGAGGCACCGCCCACGCGGGTGATGGAGCACGCGGCATCCCTTGCCCTCGCCGCGCAGCGAGCCACGGTGCATCTGCGTTCAGCGGGCCTTCGGCAATTGCTCGATGATCGCCAGGCACGGCCCGCCCCCGCGGGCAGCGCCGCGCCGCGCAGCTCCGCCGCCAAACCTGCAACCAGCGGCAGCCCGCTGGGTCACGAGCATCACCCGGCGCTGGAGCGCCAGCAGAGTAGCCCTCACCTGCGCGCCATCAGCGCCTACTCACGCCTCAGCGGCCTGGCGTTGAGGCAGCTCGGCGTTTATCTCCAGCACGGTTCGCCCGAGCTGCGGGCGGCTGCGCTGCAGAAGCTCGAGCGCCTGTCGAGCGAGCAGCGCCAGTGGGAGAGCTTGCGCGCGCTAGCGGCCGAGGCGGCGCTGATGGAGCGCGACACGGAGCTCAAGCGTAGGCTGCTCGCCCTGGCCAAGCCGAAGTAGCAGTAGGCCGCGAGGCGGCTGAGGGACTAGCTGGCGGCGCTGAGGTAGCCGCGCTTGATCAACCCCTCGACGCGCTGCGCGGCGTCGAGATCGGTGGAGGGCGCATGGTCCAGCAAGGATTGCAGGCTCGGTGCGTTCAACGCCAGCTGCAGCAAGTCGAGCTCGGCCGGGTTCAAGTCGCGCAGCGGCGCATGCAGCGGCAACGTCAGCGTCAGTCGCCTGTCGAAGGGCGGCAGCTTGTTCCGGATCGCGCCGAGCTCGTCTTGCTGACGGAAGCCCTCCATCAGCGCCTCTTGCGGCGTGACGTCGACCGGGTGCTCGAAGACGCGAGGATCGGGCGGCGCGAGCTCGAACATGCCGCGCTGCCACTCGAGCATGCGGTACACGGATTTGAGCGCCGCGATCTCCTGGTGGCCCTCGATTTCAGCAAATCGGATCAGGCCTTCGCTGAGGTAGATGCGACCATGGCGTCCCTCGCTGTTGAGCACGAGCACGCCGTTCTTGCGCGAGGTGCCGAAGAGCTGCAGCAGGTCCGGCAGCGGAATCTCCTCCAGGTTGCCGCTCATACGCGGCGCCTCGTCGGCGGTGCGGTTGCCGCGCTGACGTGAGACACGTGCGGCGGTTGCCTCGAGGCTTTCGCGACGCGCAGCAACGTCTGCGCTCGTTACGACCTTCAAGATGCTCGTCCCGATGAGGATGCGATCGCCCTCGCGCAGCGGTGACTTCTGAATCTTCTCGCCGTTGACGAAAGTTCCATTCGTGGAGCCCAGATCCTCGATGGTGATGACGTCGTCCTCCAGCGCTATGCGCGCATGTCGCCGCGAGACCATCTCTTCGACGAGCACCATGTCGAGCTCGCTGGAGCGACCGACGATGATCTCCTGTCCTTCACTGATCGGAAACTCGCCTCCTTGGTACTTTCCAGAGATGAAGCGCAACGCGAGCCGCGCGCCGCCCGGGCGCGAGTCTGTTGCAGTCGGGGCCACCTTATTCATCATCAAGAGCTCTCGCGAAGCTTGAACGGTTATCCGGCGCGCGGCCATGACCCCGTTCAACCCAGAAAGCATAGGGTTTTCCTACAGATATGGTCAAGCGGCAGCGCTGTGGTCCGCTCAATTCGAAAAAAACCAGGTGGCCGGAGTCACTGAGCGAGCTTGGCTGCCAGCTCGGCGGAGAGCGAAGGCCGCTCGCTCTTGGGCGAACGGACCAGGTTCGTAGCCTCGCGGGGCAGCGGCAGTACGACGGTAAACGTGGAACCCGAGCCGGGTCGCGATGCGACCTCGATGCGGCCACCCATCTCCTCGACCACACGCTGGCTGATGGCCAGCCCGAGGCCGGTACCAGTGGCCTTGGTGGTGAAGAAGGGGACGAACAGCTTCTCCAGCACCTGAGGAGCGATGCCCGGGCCCTGGTCCCTGACCGCGATCTGCAGCCAAGCCGGCTCTTCTGAAGCATTCGCGGCGCTTGGACGCTCGTAACGAATCCGGGTCGTCACGTGGATCTGTCCGCGGCCTCCCATGGCTTGGATGGCATTGCGCAGTAGGTTTATCAGCACCTGACGTAGTTGCTCGGCGTCCGCACGGGCTGGCGGCAGGTCCTCTTCCAGATCGGTGTGGATATCCCACTCTTCTTCACGATCAGAGCCGAGCACCGTCAGTGTGCGCCGAACCACCGCGTTGACGTCGACCGCACCCACATCGCCCTTCGAGGGTCGGGCGTAGTCCAGCACCGAACCGACCACGCGGTCGAGCCGCTCGACCTCTTCCAGGATGATGCCGATGAACTCGCGATCGGAAGGCTCCAGCTTGCCGCCTGGATCGCCGAGCAGCTGTGCGGCCCCCTTGATGGCGCCAAGCGGATTCTTCACCTCGTGCGCGAGCCCCGCTGCCATCTGTCCCAACGCCGCCAGTCGGTCTCGCTCTTGCAACCGGCGATGCTGGCGCGAGTTTTCGATGACGACGCCCAGCTGTACCGCCAGGCTCTCGAGCAGCCCGATCTCGTCAGGTGAAAAAGCATCGCGCACCCGGTCGTCGACGACCAGCAGGATGGACAGGAGCTCGTGACGCTCGCCGTAGACGCCGAGGCACAAGCCATGCGTGAACGGGCCCAACACCTCGGCTGCGGCGAGCAGACGTTCATCGGGCTCGGCCTGGCGTGAGAGCCCGAGCCGGCGCCGCTCGGCAACCCTCTGCGCCACGTCATCGAAGCCTATCGAAGCGCTGGTGTCGAGCCGCTCGAACAGCGGGTGCGCCGTGGCCACTTCGATGCGCAGCGGTGCCACCGGACCGAACCCCGCGCCCAGCTCGAAGTCACGTCCCAGCGTATCGCGAACGTACACGGCGGCTCCGGTCGCGCGGCGCGACGCTTCCAGCACCGTGAGCACGACCTGCTGCATTTCCTTGACCTCGAGCACGTGTATCAACGAGCGCCGCGCACGCGCTACCGCGCGCTCGAGATCGACGCGCTCGCGGAAGAAGACTTTGTGCGTGTAGCTCTCCGCCTTCTCGCGCAACGGCTCGAAGAGCACCAAGATCACGATGGCCGCCAGGATGGCGCCGAGATACATGGTCTCGAAGCCTCCGAGGAGCACCACGAAGACGTAAAAGATGCCCGCGAGGCAAAAGGCCAGCGCGGTCGAGACCAGCAACTGGCCGAGAATGTCGTAGAGATCCACCAGCCGGGCGCGGATCAGCGACTCGGAGAGCGCAAACAGGAACACGATGCTGAGCACCGCGCTCACCGGCGGCAACGGCGCGCCGATGAACCAGAGAAAGTCGGCCAGGCTGAAGGTTGCCGCGAGCGCACCCATCAGCACCAGGAAGCGCACGCGGCGTTGCGTCGCCCGCGAGCCGCTCTGCTCGCCCCGCAGCGCCAAAGCCCAAAGACCAGCGGCGATCAACCCGAACACGTACAGGAACACCGCGCCGCGCACCACGCCGTGCTGGTGGCCCATCAGCACCAGCACCAGCATCGGCACGCCCAACACCCCAGCGACGCGCAGCAATGTGGGCGGACGACCGCTCTGTGGCACGATCGATTCGAAGAGGTGCAGCGCGAACTGCGGCAAGAGCACGGCCAGCACCGCGGTCGAGCGCTCCCAGAAGTCACCGCGGCCGCTGTGGTACTGCCACTGCGACAGGTACCAGAGCCCGACATCGCCAGCCAATGCCGCAAACAGGAACTGTGCGCGCCGCGGCCGCGCCCGCAGCAAGATAGAAGCGGCGATGGCTAGCGCCAACACACCACAGAACAGAGACGTGCGCGTCCGCAGATCCACGTCCACAGCCTACCTCGGTTCGCGCTGGAGCAGATCGCCCCTTTCCCCGGTGGCCTGACGCGCGCCGCCGGGACGCGCGTCACAACTCTCCCCAGGAACGGCGCGCTGCGGCGGTGAGGCTGCCCTCCCCCTCGCAGAGAGCGCCGCGCGACGAGCACCGCCCGCTCAGCGCGGCTGAACAGCGGTCCGCACGCTGTCCGCGGCTACGGCCGCGAGCCGGCGAGGGCTCTCCCGAGCGAGGAGCGCGGCGCTGCGAAGCGCTCGGCGCCAGTCGCCGGCGCGCACCCGATCGCGCACGTTCTCCACCAAGCAGTCGGTGAAGATGCGCGTGAGCTGCGACAGCCCGCGCTGGAAAGCCTCCTCAGCGGCGCGATCGCCGCGCACGAGCGGCCACTGACGAGCATACACCGCCCGCACGCTGCGCAGCATGCGTTCGCCATCACGCGAGGAGCTCGCGCTGTAGCGTCGGTAGCGTGTCACCTTCGGCTCGTCGTAGCAAAAGCCGGCGCTATGCCGCGCAACGCGCAGGTAAAAGTCGAGATCATCGGCGCCCCAGGGATCCCGAAAGCCGCCCACCGCCTCGACCACGGAGCGGCGGAACATGGCAGACGAGGGAGGGATGATGTACCAGTCGAAGCCGAGCAGGATGTTGTAGAGCTGGGCCTCGCGCGGAACCGCCGGCACACCCCACTCCACCTCGCCCCCCTCGTACGTCATCTCTTCACGCCCCCCGACGACGAATCCGCACTCCGGATGTTCCGCGAGCGCACGCAGTCCCGCGCCCAGGGCAGGCGGCAACAGATGGTCGTCGGCGTCGAGGAAGACGAAGTGGGTACCCTTGCTCGCTGCAATGCCCGTGTTGCGGGCGGCCGCTGAGCCGCCGTTGTCGCGCCGTAGGGTCACGGTCTGTGGGTAGCGGGCAGCAATGGCAGCGACGTCGAGCGGCGAGCCATCGTCCACGATGATGGTCTCATGATCGGTGCAGCTTTGCGCGGCGACGGTCGCCAAGGTCTCGTCGAGGAGCTCGGCTTGCTTTCGCGTGCTCACGAACGCGGGGATGATGATTGAAACAAGCGGGTTCCTGTCCACGCCAGCTACAAAGCAAAGATCGGACCAGTCGCGCGCTAGGCCGCCCCTTTGTGCTGGACTGCCGCCGGGACGCCGCACGTCTCAGCTCGATTTGAAGCCGACCCGGACGTGGCTGCCATCACAAAACGGCTTGTTGGCGCTCGCCCCGCAACGGCACAAGCGCGCTTGTACTAGCCGCGCGACGACACGGCCCGTGCCGCTGGTTATCTCTAGATTGCCGCGCACCTGAAGCGGACCGTCAGGCTGGGCGTCGACCGTGAGCGGTCCGTTGCGCACGGGCAGCATATCGGCTGCGCCCGTGGCGGGCTCCCCCGTCGCAGCGAAACCCACCTCGTGATGCGACCCATCACAATACGGCTTGTTTTTTGAAGCACCGCAGCGGCAGAGCGTGGCTCGGTAGGTACCGCCGACGCCGTTGAGTCGCAGATCCCCCCGCACGGCGTAGGGCCCGGACTCGCGAATGGACAGCAGATTGACTGCAGGAACGGCCTCGTCGTGCTTGCCGTCGTGGCGCCGGTAGCGGATGGCGCCGGAGGGGCAAGCATGGGCAATCTCCACGAGGGCATCCACCTCGACCGCGTCAGGACGGATCCAGGGTCCCTTGACGTTCGCAAGAAAGACGCCGGGCGCGCCCGTCACGCAGAAGCGCGCGTGAATGCATTTCTTTCCGTCGTAAAGCAGCGTCAAGCTGCGACCCTCGATGTGCTCGACACCGTCGATCAACGTCGGTGTGGGCGGGGCGTCCGATGCCGTTGCTTCGGCCTTTCCTGCCGCGGTCGCGTTCACGTCGGTAGAAGGTTGTGGCGCTACGGAGTGCGACACGGGAGACGTCGGCGCCGCCGCGGGCGCCTCATCAGCAGCCTTCACGCTGGTGTCGAAGGCGCTCGCTGCGCGCTTCGCAAGCTCCGCGATGATGCGGGTGGCGCTTGCCGTGCGAGCGTCGCCCGTGCGGTCGAGCGCCGCCGCGTAGAGGGCCATCTCCTGCAGCCGCTCGCTGAAGAAGCGCCTCGCGCTGGGGCCAGGCGGCAGGGGCGCCGCGTCGCGGAGCGCCGTGAACGACATGCCCGCGTGACAGTCAGGGTTCGACGGTCCGGCAGGCAAACGCGCCGCACGCTCGCCCAGGTACGTGACCGCGCGCATCAAAGAAAGGGCGAGGTCCACCACCACGCCTTTGTCCGGCGACGAGCTCGGCACCAGATACGAGTACGCAAGCAAGCGAAGCATCAGCGCATATCCGGTATTCGCCAGGTCTACCGTCGCGGCAGCTACCTCGTGCTCGATCCACACCCGCCCCTGCATGCCCAGCGGCGGACGCAGCACTGGGTTGTGTGCAGCGGGAAACGCTGGCTCGAATGCCGATCGCTTGGCCTTCAGATCGCGCAGCTCGGTCCGCATGCTCACGAACTGGTGAAAGTGGGAGCCGACGGAGTGCTCGGCAGCGCCCTCCCCTTGCTGAACGATGGCTGCGAAGGCGTCGAGCGCCGTCTTCAAGCAGCGCACGGGCTTGGCGCCTGCCAGCGTGACTTCGGCCGGCGACAGCTGCAACGCTGGGTCGCCACAGAAGGCGGCGTCCTGTCCGTGGTGCTCGGCAAAGGCGCGCAAGCTCGCGTCGAGCGTCGCGTAAAACTCGCCGACCGTAGCGTAGTCGACAGCCATCGGCGTCAGCCGGGGGCTTTGCACGCCGCGGGTGAAGAGGCGCTCCGGAGCGAAGCCTTTGCCGTCGACCTCCGCCGAGCTCGAGGGTCGCTCTAGATGAATGAAGTGCTGCAAGACCTCTTCACCGAACGGCGCAAGCTTCACCACGATGCCGGCAGGCAGCACACCGGGATCGAGCGGGAAGTTGCCACGACCGAAGCGGGGTGAGCCTCCGAGCGCCGCGGTGATGTTCCAAACGGCGGTCAAGTGCCCCATCTCCTCGATGGCAACCCCAATGATGGTGCGGCGCCAACGGGCGACGGCTGCCGCCTCCTCGGCCGTCAGTCCCTCTGCTTCACCCTCACGCAGACTGAACGCCGCGTACAGATAGGTGCACATCAGGTTGTGCTCGAGCTCGGCCGCCTCGTACAGCTGATGCAGCAGTTGCTCACGACTGGGAACGGAAACGTTCGGTAACGATGTCACGCCGAGCGTCTTACCAGCACGCGCAGGCCGCGGCGAGCAACGATTCCAAGCTGGGCGGCGCCCTGCCCGTTTGGCTAGCCTCAGCGCGCCGGATATTCGACGAGGTTACCGCTCAGCATCAGCAACGTCAGCGCGGTCCAGCTCAGGTTGTAGTAGCGGCTGCGTGCCAGGAGCTCGCCCGTGGCGACACGCTGAGAAGCCTGATCGATAAACGAGAGGAACTTCGCGTCGTGCATGGCGCCCACCGCTGCGGTGCCGACGAACACGGCTGACTGCGGGCTGCCGGCGGGCGTGGCTGGGTCGGGGAACGGTGAGCCGTTCAGGTTGTAGCCGTCGATGATGTTGGCTGCGCCGACGTTGGCGAAAAAGCCACTGACCTTTTGCAGATAAGCCAGCGCGCGCGGCTCGCCGGAGTAGCAATAATCCTGGCCGATGCGGAAGGGGGTCCGCGCCGAGTCGTACTGGTAATTGGTCGGGCCGCCAGCAAAGGGCTCCTTGGGGAGCCCTTGGTCGTCACACCAAGCTGGCACCAGGCCGTTGTTTTGGTTTCCGCTTGCCGCGTTCAGGCTCTTTGCGAGCACCGTGTAGCCCGTGTCGATCACCCGCTGCCAGCCCGCCACGTTGCCGGAAACTTCTCCGAAGATCCGGTACTGATTGGGAGCGAAGTACGACGGATTGAAGATCACGTTGCCCGACCACTGGTCACCAGGCAGCAGCAAATCCCCATGGGCGTGATCGACCTCGAACTTCCAGATGCGGTCGATCTGCGCCTTCGCAAGGTTCAGGTAGGTGTCGTTCAAGCTGCCCGAGCCGCCCCAGGTGCGTTCGGCCATCACCAGCGCCCACGCGATGTCCTCGTCCGAGTCCGTAGCGCCGCCCGTGCCGAGCGGCGTGGTGCCGGCGGCGTTGATGTACCAGTGCATCAGCCCATTGCCGTTGACCCACAGCTGCGAGTACTTCCAGAGCGAATCGAAGAGCGGCTGGTCGTCCATCGCCACGGCGAGAATCATCCCGTAAGCAATGCCCTCCGAGACCGTGGAGTTGAGCTCGCCGCCCGGCGAGTTCGGGCGCCGGACGCGCAAATGGCCGGAAGCTCCATCCGCCGTCACGATCTCGGTCTTGAACTTCTGGAACGCCACCCGTGCGGCATCGGTGAGCGCCTGCGTCGGATAGGTACAGCGACTCAGACGCTGGTTCTGCGGGAAGGGAAAGCGCCTACCGCTGGTCGAGCCCGCGGCCCCAGCGCTTCCCGCCGAACCCGCCGCGGCGTTGCCGGCAGCGCCCGCCGTCCCGCCAGCCGC
>DASQDA010000805.1:0-6019 GCA_035634435.1 Polyangiaceae bacterium | reverse complement strand
GGTCGAAATCGAGGGGCTCCAAGCTCACCACGCACGGCATCGTGACCTGGACGCGCGCGGTACCGCGAACGAGCACCTCTTGTCCGTTCTTGCTGAGCTCCGCTTCGAGCGTGCCTTCCGCGTTGCGCGGCTCGGCCGTGGTCCCCTCGAGGGTCTCGCGCAGCCAAGCATCGGGGATGGACCACGTGACCGCCTTGGGCCCGCGCTCCAGATCGGCGACCGAGACGACGAACACCGGCTTCGACACGCCGCGAGGCTAGCACCACTTCGGGAAAGCGGGAGGGGTGACGCCAGGGGCAATCGGATTCGCGGCCCGTTGAGGTACACCCACCGGCATGAGTGGTGAGGCGAGCATTCTTCCCCGATCGGGCCCGCGCGCTCGGCTGATGGACGCAGCAGCCGTGTACGGTCTGGTGACGCTCGCCGTCTTCGTGTTTGCGCCGCCGCAGACCATTGCTGCGCATACGCCTTACAACCACTTTGCGCTCCTGGCCGAGAGCTGGCTCCAGGGCAGGCTCGATCTCGGTGGTCCGCCGCCAAGCTATACCGGCAACAACGACTTCGCCGTGTTCGAGGGTCGACACTATGTCGTCTTCCCGCCGTTCCCTGCGCTGCTGCTGTTGCCCTGGGTCGCGCTGGCCGGCGCTGCGGATCGGGTGCGCGACGGGCTGTTTTTCTTGCTGCTCTCGGGTGTGGGCCCGGCGGTCATCTATCTGGCGTTCGACAAGCTTTCGCGCCTGCAGCAAAGCGGCCGCCAGCGCTGGGAGAACCTGGTGTTGTCGTTGCTGCTGGCGTTCGGCAGCGTTTACTTCTTCAGAGCGGTCCAGGGCACGGTCTGGTTTGCGGCGCACGTCGTGGCGGTCGCGCTCGCCGCCCTCTACTTGTACTTCTCCCTGGCAGCCGAGCGTCCTCTGTTGGCGGGGCTCGTTCTGGGGCTCGGTTTCGCCACACGTACACCGTTGATCTTCGCAGCCCCGCTGTTCGTGCTCGAGGCGGTGCGTGTCGCTGCCGGCGCGAGTCCCCCGTGTGTGCTGCGTGAGCCGCTCGCCTACTTGCGCGGCCTGGACAAGCGACGGCTAGCGATCTCCCTGCTCGAGTTCAGCGCGCCCCTCGCGGTCGTGCTGTGCCTGCTGCTCGTGCACAACGCCGCGCGCTTCGCCGACCCGCTCGAGTTCGGCTACCGCTACCTTACGGTGGTGTGGCAAGCGCGGATCGAGAAGTGGGGGCTTTTCGACTACCACTACCTGGCGCGCAACCTGGGGGTCCTCCTGACCAGCCTGCCCTGGGTTCCCGGCAGCGCTGGCGGACCGTTTCAGATCAACCACCATGGGCTCGCCCTGTGGGTGACCAGCCCTTTTTTCGTATTGCTGCTCTGGCCTCGCAAGCGGAGCGCGCTGCAGCCGGCTCTCTGGAGCGCCGCTCTCGGTGCGGCGCTGCCGTCGCTGTTCTACCAGAACACGGGCTGGCTGCAGTTCGGCTATCGCTTCTCGAATGACTACGTCGTGTTCCTGTTTGCGCTGCTCGCGGTCAGCGGCTGGTCGCTACGCCGCGGTTTCGCGGCAATGGCCGTGTGGGCGGTGCTGGTGAACGCGTTCGGCGCGATCTCGTTCGATCGCGCCGACTATCGCCACTTCTACTTCACCGATCGCACGCAGCGCGTCGTGTACGAGCCGGACTGACGTTGCTAGCTGCACCGCCGCGCTGGCTCATGCCGGGCGGGCCTGCGTTCGGCGCGGCGCCGGCCATCACGGCTTCTTCGCCGCGTCGCGCCGTATGACGACTTTCTCGATCTTGGGTGGTTTGACCGCGCGATCACCCTGGACCTCGACGCTGGCGAGCTTCTCGAGCACCGCGTCGGGACCGCACTTGCCGAAGATCGTGTACCCGTTATCGAGATGCGGCGCGGAACCGTCCATGATGAAGAACTGCATGCCGTTGGTGTTCGGCCCGCGATTGGCCATGCACAAAAGGCCACGCTCGGAGTGGTAGGCGCCCTCCCAAATTTCATCGGGAATCACGTAGCCGGGCTCGCCCGCTCCCGTGCCGGCGGGGTCGCCGCCCTGGATCATGAAACCCTTGATCACCCGGTGAAACGTGGTGCCATCGTAACCGGCAGTCTTCGTCCACTCACCCTTGGCGTTCTTGAATGGCCGTAGCCCGCGCGCGAGGCCGATGAAATTCGCGACCGTGAGCGGTGCGCGATCTTCATAGAGGTCGCACTGTAGCTTGCCCAAGCTCGTACGAATCTCGGCGACCAGCTTGCCCGTGCCGGGCAGTCCTTGCGTGGCGTCCGCCAGGGTGAACTTGCCGCCCAGCGGATCGCCGGGGCTCGGCACTACCGGAGCTACCGGTCTGGCGCTGACCTTTCGATGTCCCGGCGGGACTGGAAGCTCGGCTGCAGGAGCGCTCGCGCCGGAAGCCGCGCCGCCCCCGCCCGGAGCGCCAGCGGCGCTCCCCGCTGGGTCGGCGGCAGCGGTGGGGCTTGCGGTAGCGGCGGGGGACGCGGGGGCGTTCTCTGGAATGCTGGGAGCGTTGTCGGCCGGCGCGGGCTGCGCCGGCGCTGGCTGCCGACTCTCCGGCTCTGCCGGCGTCGATCGACACGCTCCCAGGGCCACACCCATCAAACCGACGCACAAGCCGGCGAGTCTCGTTCCGTTCTGCCACCCAGCGCCGCGTCGCACTACTATCTTTTGCATCTAGTCACGCCTCTTCGTTCAATCGTTCAAACCGCTCGGGAGCAGCGTACCTGCCGCTGTCCGCTTCACTCGATGACCATCCGCATGCCGGCCTTCACTGCGTGACGCCGGGTCCAGCCCGCATTCACCTCCAGCACGTGAGCTGCGGGGCAAGGCACGCTACGGGCCTGCTCGTTCATGGTCGGTACTTGCTCGAGTATTCCCGCGATGGTGCCGTCGAGGGCAATGAAGAGCATGTCCAGGGGGATGCAGGTGTTGCGCATCCAGAAGCTTCGCTGCGCTTCGTTCGGCCATGAGAAAAGCATGCCCTGCTGGTCTGGCAGCTCCGTTCGATACATGAGCCCCCGAGCGCGCTGGGCCTCCTCGCGGGCGACTTCGACGCCGATGCGCGGCGCGCCGGCTGCGTCAGGAAAGCTAACGTAGGCGCGCGGCAGCTCGGGCGCGGCGCCGGCGCTGGGGTCCAGCGGGCAGTTCGTGGCTCGAGCCGCAGGGGGCGGGGCCGTTGCCGCCGTCGGTACGATGCAACGTGCGTCGGCCGCCGCGCTGCCGCTGTCTGGACCCGCGGGGACGCTGGGCGCCGGGTTGGCGACGCTGGGAACGGATGGCGTGCGAACGTCGCGGGGGGTGAGCGACTCTTCCGAGCGACTGCAGCCCAAGGCCGCGATGGCAAAGAGGACCCAAGCGGCGGCGCGCATGACCCCCCGGCGCTTACCACGGGAAGTGGCGGAAGTTGTAGCCTTGGCTATCCTGCTTGAATGCTTGGGCGGCAGCGTGGCCTGGTCGGGGTGGTGCTCTGGCTCGTGCTCTGCTGCGGGGGCCGGGTGGATTCGACGGACGGGGGCGAGGAGTTGGCCGGGCGGGAAGGCGCCTCGGGGGCCCCTACGAGCGCCGGTGGGGCATCGAGCAGCGCAGGCAGGCCGAGCAAGCCAAGTGCGGGAAGGGCCGGCGCGGGCGCCGCCGATGCCGGTACCGAGCCGCCGCCGCCGGACTGCTCCGAGATGCAAGGTCCGCTGCCACGCGCCGAGTGTGATCCGCTCCAGCCACTCACCAGCTGCCCCGCGGGGCTTGGCTGCTATCCGTTCGTCGAGCATCCGCTCGGAGACGGTTGCGGCACGCAAACATTCGGTGCGCGCTGCCGTGTGCCCGGCACCGGTGCTCAGGGCGACGCTTGTGGGGAGCTCACGGCTGGCTGTGCGCCAGGTCACGTGTGCGTGCTCGGATCGCACCCGGGCCGCCGCTGCGCCAAGCTGTGCTCGTTCGCTTCGCCTGCGGACTGCCCGGCAGGAATGATCTGCGAGTCGACGGATGTAGCGGGTTACGGCGTGTGCGGCTGAGGCCGGTCGCGCCGGCTTGTTGAAAAGCAGATGCACTTCGGAAGCAGACTCGAAACGAGGAGCCCTCACTGCCTGGCGTTGGCGTTAGCGCTCTTGGCGTGCGGCCGCACCGCGCCCCTCGCTGGAGAGTTGGGGGCGGGTGGAGGGGCGGGCGGCCCGGTCGGCGGTGCTGGAACCGGCGGCTCGCCAGCTTGCGTGGTCGACTCGGAGTGCCAGCCCTCGGATGTGTGTCGACTTGCGGCGTGCATCGACGGGCGCTGTATCGAGCAGGAGCGCATGTGCGACGACGGGGACGCCTGCACCGAGGACCAGTGTGAGCTCGATGGCGGCTGTCGCCACCGAGCTTGGACGCTGGACGCCGACGGGGACGGACACCGTAGCATCCGTCCGGGTTTCACCGCTGGCTCAGTGGGCGCCTGCGGTGACGACTGCGACGATCGCAATCCGCTCGTGTTCCCCGGGAACGCTGAGCGCTGCGACGGCGTCGACAACGATTGCGACGACAGCGTCGACACGGGCGTCGTGCACGTCGCCTCCACCCGGCCGCCCGTGCGTGTCTCGTCGCTGCAGGACGAGCGCGCGATGCGCGGCGGCTTCTCGGCGACGGACACGGCCTTCGCTCTCACGTACAGCAGCTACCAGGCCCGCTACCGCAGCTGGCTGGAGGTGTTGGAGGTCGACGGCAGCTCGCGGTCCGATGCGCTCGTCAGCGGCGTGAATGCCGACACCTTCGCCGGCAGCTTGGCCTGGTCTGGGAGTGAGCTTGCCACCGTCTGGGAGGATGCGCGCCAGGCGGGAAACTATGAAATCTACATGGCTCGTTTCAGTGCGGAGGGCGTCAAGCTCGCGCCGGAGCTGCGCATCAGCGACGCAGGGGGCTTCTCGCTGCGCCCGGTGATCGCCTGGAACCGCTCGGAGTACTTGCTTGTGTGGGACGACCGCCGTAGCGAAGAAGAACGAGCCGGCGACGGCGCGCGCATCTACGCGCAGCGTGTGGATCGTGACGGTGCGTTGCTCGGGCGCAACGTCCTCTTGACCCCGGATGCAACCGTGGCGGAGGGGCCTGCGATCGCGCTCGGAGGCCGGCGTATCGGCTTGGTGTTCACCTCGACCGCCGACAGCGCGCGCCTCACGTTCCGCGTGTTCGAGGCGGACTTCGCGGCCGCGGGTCTGGAGCCGCCCTCGATGGGGCAAGACGTGCAATCCCCCTCCGTGCACTGGGTGCGCGACCGTTTCCTGTTGTTCTGGGAGACGTACGGCAACGGGCCGGGCAGCTCGCTCTGGGGTGCCGCCTTCAGCGCAGACGCAGAGCTGCTGGTCGCGCCCCAGAGCATCACCAGCGGAGCGCGTTTCGCCCGGACTCACGCGGCGCTTTCACTCGGCGATCGCGTGCTCGTCGTGTGGGCTGACGACCGGGACGGCAATTACGAGCTCTACTCCCAGGTGTTCAGCCCCCAGCTCGCGCCGCTCACGCGCCCGCAGCGACTCAGCTTCGACCCTGCCGATACCCTGAGTCCAGCGCTCGCGGTCGGCCCGAACGGCGACATTGGCGTGCTGTTCGACGATTGGCGATCCGGCAGCCGGCAGGTTTATTTCACGAGGCTGCAGTGCCCCTGAGCCGACGCGGCCTCAGGAACGACGCACGACCGGTCCGGCCTGGTGCACCTTGCCTGGTAAGCGGCGACCTACCACCCGCTCCGCAACGCGCCCGGCCTCGATCAGCAGGTTGAGATCGATGCCGGTGCTCACGCCGAGGCCGTCGAGCATGTACACCAAGTCCTCCGTTGCCAGATTGCCGGCCGCTCCCGGCGCATACGGGCAACCGCCAAGGCCGGCCACGGAAGCATCGAAATCACGGATGCCGAGCTCGAGGGCGATGAGAGCATTGGCGAGGGCGGTGCCGCGCGTGTCGTGCAGGTGCACCGCGAGCTGCGAAGCGGGTAGCTCCGCCAGGAACGCGTTGACCAGGTTCTTGGTCTGGAGCGGCGT
>DASQDA010000804.1:0-6150 GCA_035634435.1 Polyangiaceae bacterium | reverse complement strand
AGAGGTGGAAGAAGGCGCCGACCTCGCCGTGGCGAGCCGGCACGTGCCGGGTGGGGGCGTCAGCGACTGGAGCGTGCGCCGCCGCGTGTTGTCGCGCGGCGCGCAGCTCTTCGGGCTCTTGCTGCTGCCCGGTGTCCTGGGACGGATTACCGATCCCATGAGCGGGTTCTTCATGCTGCGCCGCTCGGCCATTGCGGAAGTCCCGCTGGACCCCATCGGCTACAAGATCCTCGTCGAGGTCGTCGCGCGCGGCCGCGTACGCTGGATTCGCGAGGTGCCCTACGTCTTTCGTGAGCGAACGCAGGGCAACTCGAAGGTCACCACTCGACTCTACGTCCACTACGTCCGCCACCTGCTGCGCCTGCGCTGGAGAACGTTACCGGAGTCGCGCTTGCTCCGATTCTGCCTGGTCGGCGGCACGGGGGTGGTGGTCGACATGCTCATTCTCTATCTGCTCAGCGATCCGAGCACGCTTGGCTTCGGCCTGACGCGCAGCAAGCTCGTCGCCGCCGAGCTGGCGATGCTGAGCAATTTCCTGCTCAACGACGCGTGGACCTTTGGCGACCTCTCGCAACGCGTCCCGGGCGTTTCCAGCAAGCTGCGACGCTTCCTCGGGTTCAACGCCATCTGTTCCCTCGGTCTGCTGCTGAACGTTCTCATCTTGAACGCTCTCTTCAACTGGGCCGGGTTCAATCGCTACGTTGCTAACGCCGTCGCCATCGCCGCGGTGACAGTCTGGAACTACTGGTTGAACCGCAAGCTGACGTGGGTCACATCACCGTGAGTGACTTGGCCAGGTTGCGTGGCTTGTCGATGTTGCAGCCTTTCGCCAGGGCAACGTAGTAGGCGTAGAGCTGCAGCGGAACCGCGTTGAGCATGGGTGAGAGGGCGGGATGGTGCGGCGGCAGCGCAATGACGTGATCGGCCAAGCTGCGCGTCTCGACGTCGCCTTCGCCTGCCACGGCCATGATGTAAGCGCCGCGCGCCGAGAGCTCGCGTAGGTTGCCCAGCATCCGGTCGCGGGTGTCGTCCGGAGGCACCAGCGCCCACACTGGACTGCCCGGCTCGATCAGCGCCAGCGGCCCGTGCTTCATGGCGGCCGCGGAAAGACCTTCCGCCGGCAAGTAGGCGATCTCTTTGAGCTTGAGTGCTCCTTCCGCTGCAACGGGCACGTTGATTCCGCGCCCCACGAACAACGTAAAGTGCGCGTCGCGAAAGCGCTCCGCCAGCCCTTTACACGCCTGCGAACGCTGCAGCATGGTCCCCATCTGCTCGGGAACGCCTTGAAGCCCGGTGACCCACAGCCGCCCATCAGAGCCCGCCAGGTCCCTCATGCGAGCGAAACGCAACGCCAAGAGCTCGGCCGCCAGCACCTGGGCCGTGAATGCCTTCGTCGAGGCCACGCTGATCTCGGGCCCGGCGTGAACATAGATGCCGAAGTCGGTCTCGCGTGACAAGGAGCTGCCCACCACGTTCGTGATGCCGGCGATGAGACCTCCGCGCAGCCGGATCTCACGTACAGCGGACAGTGTGTCGGCCGTCTCGCCACTCTGCGAAATGGCGACGTACAGCGTGTGTCGATCGACAATCGGGTTGCGCGCCGAGAGCTCGGCCGCATCTTCGGCGCTGGCGGGCATGCGTGCATAGCGGCTCATCAAGTACGCGCCCACCTGCGCGCTGTAGAGGCTGGTGCCACAGGCGCAGAACACGACGTGACGAATATCGAAGAGCCGCGCTTCGTGATTCTGTAACCCACCCAGGCGCGCGGAACCGGCGACAGCGTCGAGGCGCCCTGCCATCGACCGCTCGAGCGCGGCCGGCTGCTCGTGGATCTCCTTCAGCATGAAATGCGGGAAGTCACCCATCTCCGCGTCATCGAGCTGGTGCAAGATCTTCTCGACGCGTTTGTCGCGATCCCGCTGCTCGAGATCCACCGTCGCGATCGAGGTGGCCGTCAGCTCGGCTACCTCGCCCTCGTCCAACACGATCATCCGATCCGTATAGGGACGTAGGGCCACCGCGTCCGAAGCTACCCAGCTGGCGCCCTCACCGATCCCCACCACCACTGGACTGCCAACCCGCGCCACCACCAAGCGCTCGGGAGCCAGTCGGTCCATCGCGATCAGCCCAGCGGTGCCCTCGATACTCTTCATCGCTGAAACCACCGCATCCCGCAGGCTCAGCCCCTCGTCTACGGCTCGCCCGATGATCTCCGCCAACACCTCCGTGTCGGTCTGCGAGCGGAAGCGCACACCCGCTGCGACCAGCTTGGCGCGCAGCGCCTCGACGTTATCGATGATGCCATTGTGCACGATCGCGATGCGACCCGCGGCGTCCCTGTGAGGGTGGCAGTTTGCTTCCGTGACCCCGCCATGCGTCGCCCAGCGCGTGTGGCCCACACCGATGTTGCCCGGCAGTCCCTGCGGGTGATTCGCCTGCAGCGCGCTCAGGTGACCCACCCTGCGAGCCAGGTGCAGTCGCTCGCCAGCGACGGTCGCGATGCCCGCGGAGTCGTAGCCGCGGTACTCGAGGCGGCGTAGGCCGCTCATCACGATTTCCCACGCAGCGTCGCGCCCGACGTACCCCATGATGCCGCACATGTGGCTTTTCCTTCTTTGTCGTTAACCGTAGACACGCCGGCGTATCTGGCGCGCGGTGAGGGGTGGCGCCTTGAAGCGAAGCCTGCAGACCTCGTCCGCGATGCGCTCGAAAATGGCAGGGTTGCTTTCGCCTTGCGCTTGCAGCTCCCCGTGCCGCGTCGCGATGTACTCGTCAACGCTCAACCCCAAGCTATCGAAGATCTCGTCCACGGCACGCGCCGCTTGTTGAGGAGTGAGCCCCAGCAGCGCCTGCAACCTGTGTTGAGCCTCGCTGACCCGCATCAGGGTAGCGACTCTGTCACGCCAGAGCACCCAACGTCAAAATATCTGCCCGAAATCGGGCAAAGCAGCTAACTTCCACGAGCAAGGGCCAACCACTGGACGGGAGCGTCGCTAGCCACAAGACGCACAGTGCCGAGGCCGGCTATCGCCACATCGCCGGCGACTCGTGGTTTGCTCCCTCTACTTGCCCAGTCCCGGAATGGCATCACCGAAATCCCGTCGCGTTGCATGGCTGGTCACCTTGTTGGCGGCCGCCCTGGTGCTCGGCGCAGCTGTATTGACGTACAGGGCCGAACGGCGGCTGCAGCAAGACGCGCAGCGCCTCGGGGTGAGCGTCGAGCTGGGTTCGCTCGAGCGGCGGATCTTCTTCACGCGCGCACGCAACGTCCAGCTCCGCTTCGAGCGCGTTCCCGGCATCACCGCACACGTGAATGCGGTCACCTTGCAGGGCGCCGTGCTCGGGAACGCGCACGCTGGCGTCGACACCCTGCGTTTGGTTGTCACGGGTGACCCCAGCGCGGCCTGGAAGGCGCTCCGCACCCAGCTCACCTGGCAAGGGCTGCCCGTCAGCTGGCGCCAGCTCGACGTCGAATACGCGCACCCCTTGCTCGGCAAGCTGCGCTTGGAGGACGTGCGCTTCGCGTCAGGGACGACTTCGTCCAGCATGACCGCAACCCAGGTCGAGCTCGGAGCCGTTCGTCTGCAAGCGACGCGCATGGCAGTCGACGACAGCGGCAACATGCTCGAGCTGCGCTTGCAGGATGCAGCGGTGTCGCTCGAGCTGCGCTACTTTCGGCCAAGCTCCCGCGGCGCGTTGTGGACCTTGCGCGTCCCCAACCAACCACTGATACCGCTCGCGAGGCTCTTCGGCTGGCAGCCAGGCTCTGGGTTCGAGCAGACGCGTGTAGGTGGCTTGCTGTCCTTTCAGCCCGCGACGCACGCTGCCGAACACACGCCAGGTCAGCTGCAGCTGGTGTTCGACGAGTGGCCGAAGCCGGACTGGCCAGAGGCCGCGGCATTGCTCGGCAACGTCGCGGCATTCAGCGCTTCGCTCGAGCCGACGAGCGACAGATCGGCCTGGGAGCTCTCGCAGGTCAAGCTGAGCTTGCTCGTGTTTTCCTTGCTCGGCAGAGGCCATCTCGCCGGCGGACCGAACGCGAGCCTGACGCTCGAGCTGCAGGGCGCACGCAGCTGCACGACCTTGCAGCAGCTACTACCGCCCTCCTCGTACCGTGCTCGCGTACAGCAGCATCTGGCTGGCAATCCGATTGGCATGCCCGACTCAGGGACGGCTCCGGCAGAGGAGGCGGCGCATCTGCAGTTGCGCCTGGCGCTCCACAGGCAAACGGCCAGCGCTAGTTGGCGGCTGCATCCGGCTTGCGGGATAGGCAAGCTTGCAAGCGACGCCAGCGCCGACTCTGGCAACTCCGAGCCCCAATAGAAGCCGCGCCTGCGAACGGCTGCAGCCGCGCGTGTTGATCGCGGCAGGCGCTTCAACGCAGAAATAGCCGCCTTGCCCACTACGAGCGTTGCTGTGGGTGATCCGGGTCGCAGCGCCACGGCGTGCTGCGGAGCGTAGGGCAAGCTCGGCGTCGCCCATCGCATGGCCTTAAGTGAGAGCCGGTTTGCGCCGATTGAATCGGTAACCATCCATTCTGTCCACCCATGAACACCGCTCACAAGATCCTCGTCGTAGTTTCACTGTCCACGTTGTCCGTTGCCTGTGCCAGCGATGGCGAGGAAGCCGCTGCCTCGTGGCAAGGCTCCGAGCCGCACTTGAGCGTGCGCGGATACCTCAATGGCGAGGACCTCGACATCCAGCTTAGCGGTGACGCCGCCACTGCTTCCAACCTGTGGTGCGGCCGCAAGTACGTAGGGCCGCCCGACGCCAACGGAGAGCCGGACGTCACGACGGCCAGGCTCTACAAGACGAACGTTTACGCGCAGGTGAAGGTGGGAGTCGAAGCGCGACGTTTCGAGCTCGAGTTCAAGCCTCACGATTTCCAGACGAACAATGCCCCGCGTGTGGTGAAGGTGGTCCCGCGTGTGGACGACGAGTCCGTTGCCAGCGACTCCATGTGGGTCGACATGGAGTGGCACACCCCCGACGGCGAAACCGACCTGCTCGAGACCTCCGCGCAGACGGGAGCTTTCGAGCTGAAGATGTACTCCGGACAGCCTGGCGAAGATGGGCTCATGATCCCCGAAGGTGACGGCAGCTTCGGCGGCTACCTGAGCGCCAAGTGGTCCGAGCAGGAGTACCTGGAAGTCTCCATGACCGCCCCGTGCACGGAAAACGAGCTGGACGTCGAGTAGACGATGTTCGTCGCCTTCGTCCGGCACACCCGGTGGGCCACCGCGCTTCTGGCAGTCGGGTGCGGGGATCCCCTGGATGCACCGAGCGCGTACGAGGATCAAGTCTTTCTCTGCGAGGCGAGCGCTAGTGAAGAACGCGCCGCGCGCACGGCGACTTGCCGCCTGGCCACCGGTTGCGCCGGCTGGGTGAGCTTTCGCGGCGTGCTGCAAGACCAGCTGGTCACGGTGGGCTCGCCCCTGCTCGCGGCGGAGCTGAGCGTGGTGGAGGCGCCCTCGCTTGGGCCCGTGCGCGAGGAGATCCGCCTGCGCGCTGAGAGCCCATACTTCCGCCTACGCTGGGCCTTCTCGGAGCTACCGCCCCTTGATGCCACACCCGGAGAGGTCGACTATCGCGTGGGCGTTGCCAAGGGGCAGGACAGCGTACGCTCATCGCTGCGACTCAATGGCGGCGGCGCCAGCGCGGAGCTCACCGCCCGAGCAGGGGTGCTGCAGACGAGCTGGGACGAAAAAGAGCAAAGCGGTCGAGCCGAGCTCGACTTTGGCGCTGGTAACCAGATCGAAGGATGCTTCTTCGCTCGCGTGACGCCGGAGCCCGCGCGATGATCCGGAGCAGCCTGCTGCTTGCGGTGGCGTCCGTGGTGCTGGCCGCGTCGCCCGCTGCAGGAGAACAGCCGACGCCAGCCGCACCACTAACGGTGGACGGCACGGAGGTGTCCGACCTCGAGGATATCGAAGACGCAAGCTTCGAGGGTTTGCTCGACATGAGCTTGTCCGATCGCCTCGGCGCGACCGAGGCCGTTTCGCGCGATGCCGAGGAGGTGCTGCGAGCTCCTGCTACGCTGAGCACGTTGCGCGGCGACCAATTGCGTCGCTCGGGTCACAGCAGTCTGCCCGAGCTTTTGCGCCAAGTCCCAGGCGTTCAAGTCTTTCGGAGTGCGCCCGGCAATTACGT
>DASQDA010000803.1:0-2714 GCA_035634435.1 Polyangiaceae bacterium | reverse complement strand
CGTCGTGGAGCTGGGCGGTGGGCTCGGCGCTTCGATCGCCGTCGCCGAAGCTTACCTGGCGGGTTATGGCCCGAGTGTCCGCGACAAGGTCATGTGTCACAACGCGGAAGGCTTCTACCGTCGGCTGCCGCGCTAGGCGCTACTTCGCCAGGTGCTTGCGCCACTCGTCGCGGAAGGACGTGCTCTGGAGCACTGGCAACGAGCGATGGCGCGTCCACTGTTTGAGCACGGGCAGTCGCTGCAAGAGCCGTGGGTAGCGCCGGCTCAGCCAGCCCATCACGCGCCGTCCCACCCACGTCGTGGCTCGATAGAGCCGCGGGTTGCGCATCACGAAACCGAAGGCGCCATGAGCGAAGCGCTCGCTGCCCGGAGCCGTAGCAGCCTCCGCGTTCTTGCGCCGAAGTCGCACCAGCATGTCGTGCAGTGGGATCTTGACCGGGCAAGCTTCGAAGCACGCGCCGCATAGGCTCGACGCATTGGCGAGCTCGCGCGCGCGCGGGTCCGTTGGCTCGAGCAGTGGTGTCAGCACGGCGCCGATGGGGCCCGAGTATACGGACGCATAGGCGTGGCCGCCGATCTGCCGGTACACCGGGCAGACGTTCAAACAGGCGCCACAACGGATGCAATTGAGCACATCGCGAAACTCGGGATCCGCGAGCTGGCGGGAGCGACCGTTGTCGAGAATGACGACGTGGAGCTCCTCTGCGCCATCGAGCTCCTCGGCGCGTCGCGCGCCGCTCAGGATGTTCATGTAGGTGGTGAGCTTCTGGCCGGTCGCGCTGCGTGGCAAGAGCTCCGCCATCAGCTCGAGGTCCGCCAGACTGGGGATGATGCGCTCCATACCCATGAGCACGACGTGCGTGCGCGGAAGCGTGGTGACCATGCGCCCATTGCCTTCGTTGGTGAAGAGCACGACGCTTCCGCTGTCGGCGATTGCGAAGTTGCAGCCGGTGATGCCGATGTCTGCTTGCGAGAAGCGCTCGCGCAGCCGGCGACGGGCGTAGCCTGCCAGCGCCGCCGTGTCGCGGCTCAGGCTCTCACCGCCCTCCGCTTCGAAGAGCTGCTGAATCTGCTCTCGGTTCTTGTGAATCGCAGGCAAGATGAGGTGCGAGGGCGTTTCGTGGGCAAGCTGTACGATCCACTCGCCGAGATCGGTTTCCACCGACTCCACCCCATGCTGAGCCAGGTAATGGTTCAGCTCGACCTCCTCGCTGACCATCGACTTCGACTTGGCCACGAGCCGCGCTTGCTTGGCACGCGCAATCGCCAGCACGATGCTGGCCGCATCGGCCGCGTCCGCGGCGAAGTGCACGTGCTGTCCGCGTGCAACCACGTTGTCGGCGAACTCGGCAAGATAATAGTCGAGGTTCGCGATGACGTGGGTCCGCACGCGGCGGCCTTGCTCGCGGTACTCTTCCCAGGGACCGAAGCTATCGGTGCCTCGCGCCTTGCCGTTGCGCAGCCTGTCGACGGTGAAGCGAACGGCCTTGCGCAGGAATGGGCTCAGCAGCGCACCGCGTGCGCGCTCGGTCAGTGCCGCCTTGCCCGGCAGCATCATCTGCCCGGCTCGGCGGGCGCGTCGAGCACCTGTGCCAGGTGGAGCGCGCGTATGGGAGACCCGCGGCGCTCGAGCCGCCCCGCTATGTTCATCAGACAACCGAGGTCCGTGCTCACCAGATGCTCGGCCCCCGTAGCCTCGACACACTCGGCCTTCTCGTCGACCCTTGCACCGGAAATGTCGGCCTGCTTGACCGCGAAGGCGCCGCCGAAGCCGCAGCAATCCTCGCAGCGCGCAAGCGGCAGCAGCTTGAGCTGGCGCACGCCAGCCAGGAGACGCACGGGCTCGTCCCGCACTCCAAGCAGCCGCATTCCGTGACACGAGGGATGGTAGGTCACGGAGTGAGGAAACACCGATCCAACCTCCGTGACGCCGAGCACGTTCACGATGAACTGGCTCAGCTCGTAGGTCTTCGCGGTCAACCTGCTGGCCCGCTCCCCCAGCTCGGGGTCCTGTGCAAACAGCTCCGGATAAAAATGGCGTACCATGCCCACGCACGAGCCGCTCGGCGCCACGACGTACTCGGCATCCTCGAAAGCGTCCAGCAGCACGCGGGCAGCGCTCCGAGCCGCGTCGGAGTAGCCGCTATTGAACGCGGGCTGGCCACAACAGGCCTGGCTCGGAGGAAAGGTGACTGAGCAGCCGAGTCGGCGCAGGACACGCACCATTGCCGCGCCGACCTCCGGAAAGACTTGATCAGCCAGGCAGGTGATGAAGAGAGCGACCTTCAATGCCGTGCTCCCGTCGGCCCTGGCTCGCCGCGGCGCAGCAGGATCACGAGCACGTTGGCTGGTCCGTGCACACCGATAGTGAGATCGTTTTCGATGTCGCTGGTTCGGCTGGGCCCAGTGATGAAGTGAACCGCCGAGGGCAGCGCGAGCAGCGGTCGAGCTGCAAGGGGGCCCAGTGCGTCCCCGAGCCGCGCGACGATCTGCTCCTCGCGCAACAGGGCGACGTGCAGCGAGGGGAGTAGACTCACGGCGCGGGGCCGTGAGGGCGCGGCACTGACGACCAGGCTGCCCGTGCTCGCAACGGCAGCCTCGGCGGTGGTGATGCCCACGTCCGCCTGCAGCAGCGCCGCTTGCACCTCGGCGGCGTTCTGCAACCCGGGGTCGCCGACCGCGCGCGCGCCGAGCTCGGCGTAGATGCGATCGAG
>DASQDA010000802.1:0-4367 GCA_035634435.1 Polyangiaceae bacterium | reverse complement strand
CCGACGCCTCCCGCGCGTTTTGGTGAACGCTTCGATGAGCAGGTGGAGGCGTTGCTCGAAGCGGCCCCGCCAGTGTTCAGCTTCGTCTTTGGATGCCCTAGCGCGGCCGTGCTGGCCGAGTGCCGAAGGCGCGGCATCGTGACCATCGGCACCGCCACTTCCATCGCCGAAGCGCAGCTGCTGGACGCAGCCGGGGTGGATCTCGTCGTGGCCAGTGGCTGCGAAGCTGGCGGGCACCGGCCTTCGTTTCTGGCTGCCGCCGAGGACTCGCTGATCGGCACCATGGCGCTCACGCCTCTCATCGTCGACCGTATTCGGGCGCCCGTGATCGCGGCGGGCGGCATTGCGGATGCGCGCGGTGTTCGCGCCGCCCTTGCCCTCGGTGCAGGGGCCGCACAGATCGGCACCGCCTTTCTCGCTTGTGCGGAATCGGCAGCGCTGCCCGCCCACCGCGAGCTGTTGTTCAGCGAGCGCGCCCAGCACACCACACTCACTCGCGCGTTCACGGGGCGACTGGCGCGCGGCATTTCCAATCGAGTGACCCGCGAGATGGCCTCGCGCATTCACGAGCTCCCGCCGTTTCCAATCCAGAGCTGGTTCATGGCGCAACTCCGACCCGCGGCAATCGCCGCCGGTGACACGGAGCTGCTTTCGCTCTGGAGTGGCCAGATTGCTCCAAACCTGCACCACCGCACGGTCAGCACGTTGATGGCCGCGCTCGTTCAATGACTGCCTTTCAGGAAAGCCAAACCACATGAAGCTGTATTTCTCTCCAGGTGCTTGTTCGCTGTCGCCCCATATCGTCGCTCGCGAAGCCAATCTCGAGCTCACCTTGGAGCGCGTCGACATGAGGACGAAGAAGACGGCCAGCGGCGCTGATTTTCTGGCGGTCAATCCCAAGGGGTACGTGCCCGCGCTCGAGCTGGACGATGGCGAGGTGCTGACGGAAGGACCCACAATCGTGCAATACCTCGCCGACCAGCGACCTGACGCGCGCCTCGTCGGTGCCCACGGCACGCGCGAGCGCTACCGGCAGCTGGAGATGCTCGGCTACATCAACTCGGAGATCCACAAAAGCTACAGCCCGCTCTTCAAGCCGGACACGCTGCCTCAGGTGCAGGCTGAGCGACGCGAATACGTTCAGAAGCGCTACGGGCTGATCGAAGCGTCGCTGGAAGGCCACGACTACCTGATGGGTGACCACTTCACGGTCGCCGACGCCTACCTTTTCACGGTGACGAGCTGGGCACCCGCCGTGAAGCTCGATCTGGGAGCATTCCCCCGACTTGCCGCGTTTCAGGCGCGCGTCGCTGCGCGCCCAGCGGTCGTTGCGGCCCTGGCCACGGAGCGGGCGCGGCCGAGCAAGGCCGCCGAGTGAGGGAACGCGCTCGCCGAAGAGCTCTTGCGGGAACCTGAAAAGGGCGGAGACGCGGCTGCCAACGAGCGCGAAAGCGCCGCTGACGAGCGGTCAGTGCCGGTCGAGGGGCCCGGCTCCTGATTCTCGGACGCACGACGTGCGGTGTGCGGTCGCCGCAGCCGTATGGCACGAGAGGCCAATCTGCTAGACCTGTGCGATGCGAGCGGGCTTGATCTCTCGCGCAGCTGCCCTCGCCCGGCTTGGAGCCTGCCTCGTCGTCGCCTCCACGGGATGTGGTGGCGAGGCCGTGTCGTGTGCGGAGGCTGCCGGTGGCGGTTACTGCGCATGCTCGTCGCGTCCTCCCCCCGATGGGTTGGAACCACGAGCGGACTGCAACGCTAACCGTTGTCGGTTCCGATTCACCGACACTGGTGACTGTTTCAGCTTTGCATATATTGAAAGGAGTGATCCCAACGCACCGCCGCTGAGCTGCACTGAGGCGCTCCGAGTCGTGCCGCTGGTGAGCGTTGCTAACGCCGAGCCAGCCGCCTCGTGTCCGTAGCGCCTGGGACGAGGTTTCGCCGTCGCCCGCGGCGCGATCCGATACACTGGGACCCATGGCAGCGGACGTGAGGGCCTACGACGAGGTCTACCGGGACATCTTGCGGACCGCGCGCCGGTTCGTACGCTCCGGGGACGAAGCGCGCGATCTGGTGCAGGACGTGCTCACCATCGCGTTGGCCCGCGGGTTTGAAGACTGGCCCTCGCCGACGCGCAGGGCGTGGTTGCGCGGGGTCGTGCGCAAGCGTGCCGCGTTTCTCGTGCGCGGTCGGGCCCGTCAACGCCGCCGCGAGGGCCTCTGGGAGGCGGAGGGCCCGAGGGCAGCCGGAGCGTGGAGGTGGCAGCCTCGGTTTCTTGCCTCCCTGCCGCGCTCGCTGCGCGTGGTCGCGGCGCTGGCGAGCGCAGAGCTGTGCGCAGCAGAGATTCGATGGCTGCTCGGGCTCACTGACACCGCCATGCGCCAGCGGTTGTCGGCCTTGCGGTGCGCCGTGCGAGCCGAAGCCGAGCCACCGACGTTGCCTGCTCCCGAGCCGACCGTGTCGTTTGGCGCGCACCGAGCGCAGCTGCTGGCGGTCTTGCGGCGACAGCGGGTCCCCGCGCTAGCGACCCACGACCCGGATGGGCACGCTATTTTGTTGAAAATCAATGCTCACAAAGTACGACCGCTCGGCAACCCATAGGCAAAGGAGTCTTCCCAATGTCTAAAGCCAGCATGAAAATCAGTGGAATCGCCGTCGTCTTCATGGTCCAGGACCTCGAACGCACCCGCCGCTTTTACGCCGAAGCGCTCGGGATCGAGTTGGTCCTGAACGAGGACTATCTGCTCGGCAAGCTCGCCGGCGGGACCGAGCTGGTCTTCTTCGTCGGAGAAGCCGCGCGCGGGACGTCGCCGCAGATCGTTTTCGGTCTCGACGAAGGTGGAATCGACACCGCCGCGGAGGCGCTGGTCGGCCGTGGCGTGCAAGTGCTGACGCCCGTCACCGAGGCGCCGGGCGGTTGGTCCGTGGAGTTCAAAGACCCCGACGGGCACCCGCTAGCGTTCTTCCAGCACGAAGCGCTTCCGCGCCGAAGCTAAAGGTGGCAGCGGCGTGTCAGGTCACTGATAAGCCGCTGCGCGCACGTGTCCCGCGGTGCCGAGCTCGACCAAGGAGACGCCCGTCTTGCCTTCAGGCGTGACGTTTGCCACGACCAGGATGGCCGCTCCGCCCTCCATGAACACGCGAAGGTTGTCGTTGAGCGTGGGCGTGCCGGGCTGCGCGGGCAGGGGGGCGGTGCGCCATCCGCGCGCGGGCATGCTGCGTGTATAGAAATCGAGCACCTCGGACACGCTCTTGGAAGTGTCGTACTGGCGCAGAGCGTAGGGGTGGTCGTTCACTTCCGCGCTCAGCACGCGCACTGCTTCGGGGGGGCGTGGCGCGTGGCGGGAGTCGCTGCCCGGTGCATCGCCGGCTGCTGGGAACATGGCCGGAATGTTCAGCGAACCTTCCGTCCACATGGCGAGCACCTGGGTCACGCCAGTCTTCTTGTCGCGGCGTGCCACCGCGTAGCGCATGTCTCCGAGCTCGGCGAGGTCCAGGGTGCTCACGAACTTCGCGAGACGCTTCACGAAGCCATCGAAGGTCTTGTCGCGCTCACGCGCGGCAACGCAACCCACCTGACCGACGCTGCCGTCTTGCTCCTCGAGACGGGAAATCAGCAAGCGAGAAAAGTCCCAGGTGTCGATTGTGACGGCAGGCTTGGGAGCAGGCTCCGTGGGAGCTCCCGCGGGGTTTTCGCAGTGGCGCTCGAAGGCCTCGAGCACCTCGGACACGCTGTGTCTGGTGGCCTGCGAAGACAGAAACATGGGCTGGCCATTCAGCTCTACTCCCTGCGTTGGGCCCATGATCGTGGGACCAAGCTGCCGCAACAGCTCGAGACCCGTACGCTGAACGGTCTGTTCGGCTTGGGCGTGTGCACGCGTCGCGTACACGGCGGTGAACGCCAGGTTCAAGCAGCTGAGGTACACGACCACGCGCAGCATGCCGCGGACGCGAGCGGAGAGTTTCAACTTGGGGAGCCGGATGAACATGATGCGCCAGCAGTGCTTCGGATGGTTCGCAGGGGACGAGGGAGCAACGCGGGAAAGGCGCCTCTCGGGTCAGAAGGGGAGCGGGATCTCGGGGACGATGCTTTCCACGGCGTACTCCACGATGTTCAGCAGGTCGCCGCGCTCGGATTGGATGTGCTCGTTGCAGGCCAGCTGCATCGACGAGGCCACGTCGTAGGTCTTGCCGCCGAGGGCTTGCGGCGAACGAACGGCCCCATCGCCGCTTCCCCTCTCGTGAGCGACCGTGCCGATGTGGTCGGGCGGATTCACGAAAGCTGCCGCCCCGGGATTGCCGATCGCCACGAAGAAACGCATCGCGTTCGCGAAGTCGAGCTCGAACGTGTGACGGCAACCGCCGAGTGC
>DASQDA010000801.1:0-4474 GCA_035634435.1 Polyangiaceae bacterium | reverse complement strand
CGAAGCGACGTGCGGTCGCCTTTCAGCGCGCGCTGGCGCTCAGAAAACCCGGCGTCTGACGCCACTCACGGGGAAGGTGCTCTTGCTTCTCTTTGCTGCCGCCGCCCCGTGCCTGTCGCGGCGCGTGGAAGGTGCAGCGTTGCTGGGCGTAGAACACCTCGGAACGCCAAGCTTACTTCTCGGAGATGGGTGACGTCGATGGAGCCCGTACTACGCGTTTGGACTGAAGAACCTGCAACGAAGCCGCACCGTGCGTCGCTTCGGCGCGAGAGCGGGATGCGCCCCCTCTCTGCTCTGCCCCGCGGGGCTCGACCCGAGGAATTCGAAGAGCCCGACGCCCACCTCATTTCCATCGTCGAAGGCCGCGCGGACACACCCAGCACCAGGCCGCCCTTCATCAGGGAAGCCTCTTACTCAGCGTTGCTAACCTTGGAGCAGCAAGTCACCCATTTGCAGGGCGAGCTGGACCAGGTCAGGGCCCAGCTGCGCGAGCGCGACGCCGAGCTCGAGGAGCTGAAGGCGCTGCTGTTCCCAGCTCCAGCGCGCGCGCCGCAGAGCGTGCCAGCCCAGCTCACCCCAGCTGTCGCCTCCGCACCGCCCGCTCGTGCGCGCTCCCTGGCTCCTGCGCGCCCGGTGTCGCTGCGAGCTCCTGCAACTCGCGTCGCCATCCTGACAGTCGGGCTCCGGGTGCTGCCAGCCAGCACTGAAACGTGTAGCTCGACTGAGCGCGGCGCGTCCGAGCCCATGCTCGAGTTCACGGATCAAACCGAGCTTTACAGCGACCTGAGCGGAGAGCTCGAGAAGGGCGGCGTCTTCATCGAGACGTATCAGCGTCTTGCCCTGGGGACGCGGGTCGAGCTCGAGGTTCGCTTATCGAATGGGAGCGCCTTGAAGGTCGAAGGTCATGTAAGCTGGCTGCGCCGGGAGGCCCCCGGTGAAACCTTGCCGGGCATGGGCATCCAGTTTGCTTCCTGCTCGGCGGGTGTTCTCGGAGCATTGCGTGCCTGCTACAGCCTCCTGCCGCCGCGTTACTTCGAAGCCTGAGCCGCACCCGGTCGCTGGTGCCAGTCCGCGGTGCGCGGCGCTTGCGCTTCTGCTCCTCCAGCTCGGGGCCGGCGGTTGCTACCGAAGCGTCGAGGTCAGTCCCGGCGAGGTCAAGCGGGTAGAGCTCGACGGCAGGCGTGGCAGCGCGACCCTACGCTACGCCAACGGGGACGTCAGGCGCGTGAACGATTACGACTCGTTCACGGTCCGCAGCAATCGGGTGCCGCTGCGAAGTACGCTGCCCGAAGCCGCCTTCGATACAGAGCAGCGTGTGTACGTCTTCGAAAGCCCTGCCTACGCATCACTCCGGCCCACCGAGCTCGTGGTGAGCGATGGCCGCTCGCACTACGCCTTCGCAACGCGGAGCGTCGTCGCCATGAAGCTCGAGAAGCACTCTCCGCAGCGCCCTTGGCTGATCGTGGGCAGCGCGCTCGTTTTCGGCGCCATCGCGGGCATCGTCGGTTATTCCGCCGGCGGAAGCTGCCCTGAAGACGGCGGTGACTCGGGCTGCTTCGCGAATCTCGCTGCGGCGACCGTGGCCGTTCCCGTCGGCGTGGCCGTGGGGATCCTCATCGGCATTCCGCTGACGGGTCGCTTGGGTACGACCGAGCGCCGGCAGCCCGCGACCGAGAAGCAGAGCCCGCGACCGGAGCGCTAGTGGCAACCCCGATGCTGCCCTCTCCAGCGCCGCTCCCGTCAGATTGCAGTCCCGAGCGACTCATGCGACTGGTGCGCGAGGGTCATGCGGGGGCGCTCGACCAGATCACGCGCTGCTACAGCCGGCGGCTTTTCGAGGCGGGACGACGCCATTGCAGGACGCGCGAGGAAGCCGAAGACGCGGTGCAGGACGCGATGCGGGTGGCAGCGGAGAGCCTGGGCTCCTTGCGGCGGGACGCCAGTCTGGAGGGGTGGCTCGTCCAGGTGGTCTCATCGGCTTGCCGGCGCTTGAGCCGAGGCGCTAAAAACGACTTTGCTCGCCACGATGTCGAGCTCACGCTGACCGCGAGCGGCACGCCCGAGGAGGACGCCCAGCGAAACGAGCTTTCCGCAGCGCTCGAGCGGATGCTGCTCGAGCTCTCGCCCGTCGATCGTTCGATCTTGTTGCTGGCCGAGCTCGAGGGCTACAGCGCTGCCGAAATTGGCGCCGAGCTCGGTCTGACGGCGGGCGCCGTCCGCACTCGTTTGAGCCGCCTGCGTCCGGTGGCAGAAGCCCGTTTGAAGCGAGAGCTTTCGATAAAGTAGCGGACCCCTGTAACGTTTCGCCGGATCGCTGGCTCTGAGCAGGAGAACCATGAACCCTCTTCTTCACGTCAATGGGTCGAGTTACGCAACGGAGGTCTTGCAGTCCGAGCTGCCGGTCTTCATCGATGTGACCGCAGCCTGGTGCGCGCCATGCAAGGCCGCTGCGCCGGTGGTGGCTGAGCTCGCATTGCAGCACGCCGGCCGTCTCAAGGTCGTGGTCATCGATGCCGACGAAGCCCCTGAGCTCGTGGCCGCTCTCGGTGTGCGTGGCTTCCCCACGTTCCTCGGCATGCGCCGCGGGGACGTGGTCGCCAGGCAAGCGGGCTTTCCCGGCAAGCGTCAGCTGCTGGAGCTAGCGTCACGCGTGCTGGAGAGCTGACTCGACGTCCGTCAGCCCACGCCTCCGTTGCGTGCCGTGTGCTCGCGGACGAGCGACTCCAGCTCGGCCACACCGCGACGCAAGGTCTCGAGCACGGGGTTTTGCAGGTTGAAGCCGTCCGCCAGGGAGCGGAAGTACCAGAGCACGCCCGCTTTTCCGCCGGCGAAGCGTGGCCACAACGCCTCGCCCTGTTGCCGATAGTCAGCGATGGTGGCGTTCAGGTTGTAGAGCTTGTCGCAAGCGGCAACCAGCTGGGCGTCCACGGGCGCACGAGCCAGGTGCTCCAAGTAGCGGACCTTGCGCTCCTTCCACGGCGGCTTTGGCGACTCCAGGGAATCGGTGCATTCGCGCACGATGTCCGCGACGCGCACGCCGAACCTGCTCCGGATCTCCGCAAGCACTGCTGCACCGCCCTGGTCCTCGGCGGCGTCATGTAAGAGCGCAGCGATGGCCTGCTCCTCGTCGCCGCCAAACTCCAGCGTCAGGCTCGAGACGCCCAGGACGTGCGCCATGTAGGGCACGCCGAGCTCCTTGCGCTCCTGATCCCGGTGCAGGTCGTACGCGAAAGTTAGGGCCTCGCGATAGAGAGGTGAGAGTTTCATGGAGTTCCTTCCGGCAGTGCGGGGCGGATCGGGGAGGGCATCCCACGCACCCCTCCCGGGTCCGCGGTGGTGGAGCCCATGGCCATGGTGTAGTCACGACACGATGAGCACTCCCGAGCCGGGCTGGGAAGCGGAAACCGGCCTTTCCGTCGAGTATTACCGGGAGCCTGCGATTACATGGGAGCTCGATCGCGAGCTCCGCGCGCTGCTCGCGGCCTGTTTTCGCTCAGCCGGAAGCCAGATGTTCAGCTGCCGGCGCTACTGTTACGAGCTGCCATTGCATCGCTGGGTATTGCGCGACGCCAAGCGCCGCTTGGTGGCGCACCTGGCGCTGCACGACAAGCAGATCCTGGCCGGCGGCGCGCAGCTCCGCGTGGGCGGCATCGCCGAAGTCTGCGTGCTGCCGTCACAGCGAGGTCGGGGCCATGTAAAACGCCTTTTGAGCCTCGCTCACGCACTCTGCGCGAACGAACGCATCGAGCACACGTTGCTCTTCGGCGACCTCGAGGTCTACGCTTCCTCGGGCTACGCGCCGCTACCCGCACGAGCCGTGCTGCTCAATGCGGACACCTTGATGTCCCAAGCAGCGCCGAGCTGGCTCTTGTGGCGAGCTTGCAGCGGCAGCTCGTGGCCTCTCGGCGAGGTCGATCTCAGCGGGCCCGAGTTTTAGCGGCGGCTTTGCCGTCTCTCGTTGGGCGCGTCTTCCTTCGCGCTCCGCTCGCTAAAACAATGACCACAGACCGCCGCCTCCAGCCGCGCTTGG
This sequence comes from Polyangiaceae bacterium, assembly GCA_035634435.1. Classification (GTDB taxonomy): domain Bacteria; phylum Myxococcota_A; class Polyangia; order Polyangiales; family Polyangiaceae; genus PMG-095. Next base: position 444 of record DASQDA010000801.1, on the reverse strand, counting down.
ATTCGTGCAGCGAGAGGGAAGCTCCGCGGCTCGCAGAGCAGCGGGCGTTCCGCTCGCGCCGTAGGCCAATTGAGGGGGTAGCGATGCCGAGTCACCTGATCTTCAAGACATCACGAGCGGCCATTTCCGCAGTCGGGCGACGCACACGCCGTCGCCGCATGGAGCAGCTCAAGACCCTGATGGGGCTCGCGCCAAGCCTTAAGATCCTGGACCTCGGCGGCCGCCCGGAGATCTGGGAAAGCATCCCCGAGAAGCTCGACATCACCATCCTGAACCTGCCGGGCGAGACGGGTTCGAGCATTCCCACGCACCACGACATCAAGTTCGTAGACGGTGACGCCTGCGACGCGCGGCAGTTCCCGGATCAGAGCTTCGACCTGGTGTTTTCCAACAGCGTCATCGAGCATGTCGGCCCTGAGGAGCGGCAAGCGGCCTTCGCGCGCG
>DASQDA010000800.1:0-5354 GCA_035634435.1 Polyangiaceae bacterium | reverse complement strand
TCGGCGAACATGCGCTCCACTGATACTGATCGTCTGAGCAGTGGTCCAGCGCCCGCTGCAAGTAATGGACACCAAAGACGTCGCGAGCTTATTGACGAAACGACACTTTGCTGCTCCACCGGCCGCGGGTACTACCGAGCGCAACGCAGGCGCCAGCCGCGGTCGTTCGATTGTGTGACGGACACGACCGTGTCCAAGCCGATGTACTAGCCACCAACACCACTCTTGCGGTACTCGTCAGCCGCGAGGCTCACGGTGCGCGCAGAGCTTGCTCGCGACAGCGTGTCTCGCAAAGGAGCGGCTCATGAGCTTGGTCAAAGAATTCAGGGAGTTTGCCGTCAAGGGCAACGTCGTCGATATGGCAGTTGGCATCATCATCGGCGCGGCCTTCAGCAAAATCGTCTCCTCACTCGTCGCCGATGTCGTGATGCCGCCGCTTGGCTACCTGATCGGCGGGGTCAATTTCAGCCATATGCAGATCGTGCTGCGTGAAGCCTCCGAGACGCTGCCGGCCGTCACCTTGAAGTATGGCGTGTTCCTGCAGGCCGTTCTCGACTTCTTGATCGTAGCCATGGCCGTCTTTGCATTGATCAAGATGATCAATCGCCTCAAGCGCCAGCAGGCCGCGGCGCCGCCGCCCGTGCCCGCGGAGCCGCCGCGTCAAGAGCTGCTGCTGGCCGAGATTCGCGACCTGCTGAAGGAGCACCCCTCGAGCAAGCCCATCGCCCGATTGGAGGGGCGCTCGGATAACGAAGCGCGAGCAAAAAGGTTCACGAAGCTCGCGATGAGACTGCGTGGACCTCGCGCTACAGCTTGCCTGCTCCAGCGTTCGCCATGACGCTCGCTTTGACCTCTGAAGCCGGTTGCACCTCGTAAGTATACGAGGTGGACGGCTTCCACACCGTATCCGTCGAGAGCAGGTCGGGCTTGGGCGGCGTCGAGGCCAAAGCCGCAGCCTGAGCATGCGCAAGTAGATTGACGGTTTGGCCATTCAGAAGCGAACCAGAGTCGAAGAAGTAGGTGCGCTCGTTCACGTCGAGCCCAGCACCCGTCGTTGGAGCCGCCTTGTGCCAGAGGTAGTACGCAGCCGACTCATCCACCATCGGATCACCCGGGTGCGCCTCGATCTCGAAGACGTTGGACTCCGAATACAGCTTCGCCAGGTAGCCGATGCCCATGGCATACGTCAGCGGATTCTTGCCGGGAACCTTGGCTAGATCCGCAGGGACGACGATGCGTGGCAGCAGCTGCCCGCTGACCAAGTTGTTGTACGAATGAACCTTACCGAAACGCACGCGCGGTAGGCGTTGTCCGGCGCTCTCCCAGTGGTTGTGGTGCAGGGTAACGCTGAGCTTGCCAAAGCCAGTTTCGGGGGTGGCCCGGTCCGTGCCGCCGATCAGGTTGGTTTTGTCGTGGTTGCGAAACCTGTTGTACGAAAGCGTCACGAAGTCGGCCGCCAAGGTGACGTCCACCAAACCATCGTGATGCTGAACGAGATAGTTCTGGCCGACGTACGGCGCTTGCCAAACGGAGGGATAGAGATGGTCTTCCCGCTCGCCGTCGTCGAACGTGCAGTGGTCGACCCACACGTGAGTTGCACTCGTAATCGAGATGGCGTCGTATTCGGCGTTCCAGCGTCCACCAGTGCATTGATGCGGCCCGTTGTCCGTCGCTTCATCGTAGGTCGCCTGGCACTTGGGATCCAATCCAGTCGCGACCGCCGCCATGGGCGGCGTCGTGTACGAGTCGGTGGGTGTCCACGCCGGGAAGAAGTCGAAGGCATCTTCGAAGGCGATGTTCCTGATGACCACGTTGCGGGTGGCCGGCGGCGTCCCGCCTGCACCTGCCGAGCCGGCCTGGCCGCCGCTCGCGACCGCACCGCCGCCCACCCCAACACTGACCGTGCCTCCACTGCCGACAGCCGGAAGGCCTCCGCTGCCAGCGTTCATGCCAGCCGCGCCGCCAGCGTTCATGCCAGCCGCGCCGCCAGCGTTCGTGCCAGCCGCGCCGCCGGCGTTCATGCCGGCCGCGCCGCCGCCTGCGACGCTGCAGTTGGTCGGCTCCGGCACTGCGGTCCCCACCAGTAAGGATCCGTGAATGAGCTTTGCGTCGCTACCTAGGCCGAACAGCGACGTGTTGGAGCCCACTTGAATGCGGATCACCTCTGCTTGGCGCTTGGCCGAGCACTTGCGCAGCGCCTCTTGCGTCTGCGGACAGTCAGATAGCGCAGGCGGCCTGTTGTTGACCAGCGGCTGTTTGTTCCACGTCTTGGGGTCGTAGGCTGTCTTGTAGCTGTCGAAGGAGTACCCGGCGCAAGCATAATCTGCCTCGGTCTGCTCGACGCCGGCGGCATTCGTGTTCAGGCTAATGGTGCCCTTGACGTAGATGATCTTTGGCGTCGGGTCGGGACCACTGGCGGACGCGAAGGCTCCGCTCGCACTGATCTTCGCATCTGGATACAGCGCCATCACCAGCTCGTTGCGGTTCGTTACCGTGTACGTGTGCTCGGCGTCGGCTTGAGCGCCCCCTGTGGTTGCTTCGGTCGTGCCCGGAGCGGGCACTGAAGCCCAGCCGTCGGCGAGCTTGCCGAAAGCAGCGCTCGGGCCGCCGGCTGCAGCGCCTCCGCTGCCGGCAGTCGTGGGTGCCTCGCCCGCTGCCGCGCCGCTACCCGACGCGGGAGCGCCGCCGGCGGTTGCGTCTGCGTTCCCTCCCTGGCCCGGCCCCACGCTAGGCGCCGCGCCTGCACCGGGTGGCTGGGCTGGAGAAGCTGAGTCCGAACAAGCGACGTAGGTGAGCACGCTGTCGCGAGCAAAAGTAGAGACGTGCGTCCAATCGACGTTTCACGCAGGGACTGCATGGCGAGCTTGATAACACCAGTAGCTTGCGTGAAGCCAGCTTGACCGCAGCGTCATCAACCTCATGAGTTACTTAGTCTGCCTGCATTGCGCCGTGTGCGATCATTCTAACGCAGCTACACGAATCAGCGCGTGCGCGGTAGTCACACCAACGGGTGTGATATCGACCACACGCGTCCGTGACCACCACGACAAACGACAATCTTGTCGCAAACGCGCCAACCGACACGATGATGGACTCAACCGAGCAACGCGTCGATGGCGCCGTCAGACTTCAAGTCGTCGAAAGCAAACGTAGCGCCGCACTCGAGCAGCTGCTTCGCTGAATAATAGCCCGTGCCGACGCCCAGACACTCGGCGCCAATACCCTGAGCCGCGCTCACATCGTGGGGAGTGTCGCCAATGATGACCACGCGGCACGCGCTGAGTGGCAAGCCCAACGCTTGCGCTCCGCGTTCCGCGCCCAAGCGGATGAGGTCCAGGCGCACCTCGGCGTCACAACCGAAACCACCAAAGCCGAAGTGTTGATAAAGAGCGGCGCGCTCCAATTTCACTCGGGCTCCCTCGCGCACATTACCGGTGCCAAGCCCAACGGCGGCGCCGCGCGTTTGGGCAGCGACAATCGCTTCACGGATGCCAGGGTGCACCACGTAGCTTGCCTCGGGCACCTGCCGGATCTCGTCGCTCAGGATGCTCAGATAGGCGCTCAACACCTCGTCAATAGCGGCTGCCGTTGGCTCCACACCGATGGCGTCGAGCCCACGCCGCACGATCAGGCGGTCCGTCATGCCGTCCAAACGGAACGTGACGGCGTCGGGCCGCGTGTGAACCATGGCGAATGCACGCGCGATCGCACGCCGCCCCGCGCCGCCAGTGCTGACCAAAGTGCCGTCGATGTCGAAGAGCAGAACCGTGGGACGCATGTTCCGCGTATATAGCGCGGCCGGCGTTCGCCTGCTCGGCAGTGGCCCCCGTCGGGTCCCCCCGCAAAGCCGCACCCGGGGCCCGACGTGTTGTCCTCAGCTCACCTGGGCAGACCTAGATCCGTCGCGGAAATTAGTGGCAAGCGCAACCAATTTTCAGCGCAGGATCCCGCGCTTTTCCCCCAGGCACCCTCGTGCATACGTCCGCAGCGCTGCTCGCCTCCCTTTTGCGGGCAAGTAGCTCGCGGCTTTGTTGTGCCCTCGGCTTTGCTCGGCGGCTGTACGCCTCCAGCCGCGCATAGCCCGCTGCATCGCTGGCCCGCTGCATCGCTGGAGCCTTGCCCTCGCAAAGGCGTGGACCGATCGAGCAAAGTGCTAGTGAACGATGACGGGCGGGCAGCCCAGGACCACCTTCAGCTCACCGTCTTCGGAGCGTACACGCGAACACGCGTCGCCACACAACACGATGCGGGACCTGTCTGCAGAGTATTGCCAACCGTTGGCTGAGGCACACACCGCTGCGTCATTGACGATCGTTTCTGACTCACCGGTCGTGGGCGTAAACGTGACGTTGACCCGATCGAGATCGACACCGCCGCCGGAGGGGTTCACAGGAACCGCGATTTCGCACGAAATCGCCTCGGTGTTAGCGATGGAATTCATGGCGGCCGCAAGCTCCGCCTCGAAGTTCCGGCTGGTCGTCATGTCGAGATGACAGTTCCCTGTGCTGGGCTCCGGGGCAGCGTGACTGCAGGCTTCCTCCGCCGCGGTGCCCCCCTGCCAAGCGACTTCGGACAGCAGCGAACGCGCCGCCTCGCTGCCCGGCGCGCCAATCACGAACGTGCGAATATCGAACAGCCGCGCATTCGGCACGTCACGCGACAACAAGCTTTCGAGCACGGAAGGCGCGCAAGTCTCGACGCCGTCCGTCAGCAGAATGACTACCGAATTGCCGCTGAGTGCGCCTGCTACCAGGCGCTGGGCGATGTGGCCATAGCTGAGAATGGTTGCCCCTGCGATCGGTGTCTCACCTTGGGGGCTAGTTTTCTCCAGAGCCTCTTGAATGCTCGCGAGCTGCGCGGCGTCCAGCGTCGCTACGGGGACGTCCGGCTCCGCGTTCACGCCGCACTCGCTTCCGCGAGGAAACAACATCAGGCCGGCGCTCACCTGCGGCTTGTCGACCAAGCTCGCAAGCGACGCAGCGAGCGCGGCGAGCGTGACTTCCCACTTGGAAGGGCGAGCAGGATCTTCCTTGATCGGAAAGCGAGCACACCGGGCGGCCAGGGCAACGTCCCCGTCAGGCACGTTGCAGTTCATGCTGCCGCTCGCATCGATCACGAAGAGAAAGTTCGTCGGCACGAGCTCAGCGCTGGCGGTTGTCTTGGCACAGCCTGGCTCGGGCTCGCTCGCGCCGCCGTCCCCGGCCGATCCAATGGTGATGGCGGCGCGGCCGCCTTGGGCGTCCGCGCCGCCAGCATTGGGCGAGCCAGCTTTACCACCGCTGCCAGAGGTCGCTCCTGCGCTGCCGCCGCTTATGGGTTCGTCTGCGTCCGGGTCGGAAGAGCTACTGCACCCC
>DASQDA010000799.1:0-3747 GCA_035634435.1 Polyangiaceae bacterium | reverse complement strand
GATACCGAAGCTTTCGCCGCTACCCTCGGCCGCGAACAGGAACAAGCCAGGCTCGGCGAACACGGACCATTGACGGGTGAGCCAGAAATTCCACTGCATGACCAGCGGGAAGACGAGCACGTCGCGCTGCCGACCCCCGTCGACCTCCACGCAGATGCGAGTCCCGTTGGGACCTCCTCGCCAGGCCGTGCAGTCGCCGAACGAATTGTCGTACTCGTGATGAAGCCAGTCGATACCGAAACCCAGCCCCACCGAGTCGTTGATCTTGGCGATGAACCCCTGCGACGCGAGCTCGACCGTGCCGCGAAAGCCCAGGCCCAGGCCGTCGCTCGTGCGCCCGCTCCCAGGTGGGCCGAACGGGCCGAATACGACGTGAGGCTCGGCCTCGAACCCGTAAGCGAAGCGCGCGCCAGGACGCGAGATGGTGCTCTGCGCCGCCGCCGTGTCGGGCCTCGAGCAAACCGCCAGCAAAACGAGAGCCGACGCGGCCACCTTCAGCGAGGGGCGGGGCGATCCGCGGAACCGCCTGCGCTCCGGACCTGAGAAAGCGTGCGCGGACGTCGCGGGCTTCGGCGAAAGGGCTTTCGAAGGGGCGCTCGAGCTATGCATTTCGTCTTCTTCGTCAGCAAGGACCACAGGCCAAGGTTCCATCTGCGCAGCTCGAGGCTGCCATGCCGTTGCTGCAGGTGACGTTGCAGCCTCCAACCTGCTGGCAGGTCACCCGGCAGGAGCCGTCGCACTCGACCTCGCAGGAGCCGACGTCCTGGCAGCGAACCTGACTGCCGTCTCCGACACGAGCCCCACACCTGCTGGCTCGGAAACAGCGATAGTCGCAGTTCGCACCGCACAGGGTACCGCAACTGGTGACGTCGCGGCACTCGCTGGCACAGTCGTCGCCACATGACGACGAGCAGTCCCTGGCACGGCGGCAGGCAAACGAACAATCGTCACCACACACGCCGCCGCAGGTGCTCACGTCATAGCAAACCTGATCGCAACCGCCGCCCTCGCAACCGAGGTAACACTCCTCGCCGTAGGCGCACTCGCAGAGCTCACCCGGCTCGCATCCCCCGCCCGAACAGCCGCCGGCCAGCAGGAGCGACGCCGCGAGCAGCACGACCGGCAAGCAGCGACTGAGAGCGATCGAGCACCAAGAGTCGTTCATGCTCGGGGGACTACGTTGGCCTGCGCGCTCCATGCGGCGCAAGGCTAAGCACTTTTCAGACCACCCTGCCAGCGGGCTTTGCAGCCGCGGTCAGCGAGGCTCTCCGTACGGAGCTTGCACGGCACACGCGCCATGCAGCTTGCCAAGCGAAGGCCGATGTTCAAAGGATGGACCTCCGTGCAGCCGTGGTCCGGACCTTTGCGCTACCACCGTCGGCAGCTCTGCCTGCTGTCGCTGCTCGCAGGTTGCACGGCGCTCGCGTCTGCGCCTGAGCTTTGCGCGCAAAGCTCGCCGCCAACCCGGCAAGCGCCGCTGCGCGCCGCCTCCGAGCAGCGCGCGCCCTGCTCACCCAGTGACCTGCGCCGAGCGGCCGCGGTGGGCGCCGCGCTGGTGCCCGGCATCATCGTCCACGGCACAGGCCACTGGGTGCTGTGCGAAAACAAGGCTGCGCGAAAACTCGCTACGTACGAGCTCATTGGTGTCGCGACGACCCTGGGCTCAGGGGCCGGCCTCGCGCTCACAGGCGCCTCGCAGTACGTGGTGGCTCCGTTGGCGCTTGGTGCTTTGACGGGGCTCGGCCTTTTCAGCGTCACCTTCCTGGCGGACGTCTACGGTGTGCTCGCGCCGGTGGTGGGCAGGGGCGCACCTACCCCGATACCGCGGTTGAGCCTGCAGACCGGCGTGCGCTCGATTTACGATCCGCACTTCGAGTACCGCTGGTTACTCTCCCACGCTTTCCGCTATCAGCACGGCGCCTACTGGATCGCGCCGCGGCTCGATGCTGCGCTCGACGCGCACAACCAGCGTTACTCGCTGCGGGTCGGGCGTGGGCTCCTGCAGCGCGCATCCGGCGCGACTGCTCCCTCCCGCACCGCCCTGGACCTCCAGGTTGGCGTCAGCGATCACAACTACAATGACGAAGGCTTCGCCACCACCACGCTGGAGCTAGCTTGGACCGGGCGCTTGGAGCTCGAAGCGCTCGCTCCGAGCTTGAAAGGCTCGTTCGCCGAGGGCGCTGCCGGCTACGCGCGCGAGATCACCCGCTACGACGGGCTGCCAACGGAGGGAAACGATCAGCTGCTCGCCCGCTTCGGTTTCGGCTTCTACCTCGGGCGGCCCGGCGGGCTTCAGGGCGAGAGCTCGTTCGTCTACGATCACCGCCGCGACAACTTCGCGGGAGGCTTGAAGCTACCCGGCATTGGTGCCGGGTACGCGGGTCACGTCGAGCACCGCAGCGAGCTGTATTTCGCGCAGGGCATCGGTGCGGCTGCGGAGGTCACCTATGGCTCCGCTTTCATCGCCAGCGCATACTTGCTGATGCGCTGGGGAACGGGAACGCCATGAGACGGATGCTTGCCCTGGTGGCGTGCTGGTTGTTCGGCGGGTGTTTGGACGTCGCCGAGCGCCGCGCCGAACGCGACGAGCAGATTGGACGAGCCGAGCGTGGTGCACTGCGCGTGCACGTGTCCGACGGCCTGGCCGTGGTCCGCGATCTGCAACCCGGACGCCTCGAGCTCTGGGCGAACGCGCCCAGCTTGCGCGTGATGCTGACGCTGCCGGCCGAAGCGCCCCGCGAGTGGGTACTGCGAGCACGCAACGTGCTGCCGGGCGTGCAGCTGCGCGTCCGCGAGGCCGGTGGGCGCGAGGTATTCGCGCAGCCGCTCGAAAGCGCGCTGGCAACGGAGTCGACCTTCGCCTTCACGGCGGAGCCGGGCTCGTCGCTCCAGCTCGATCTCGCCAGCGCGGATGCAGACGCGCCCGATCCGTTCGACTTCATCGCATTCGCCGATGTACAGGACGCCATCGATCGCGTGCAGGACGTCTTTGCAAAGATGAACACCGTGAGCTCGGCGCGTTTCGCGGTCATGGCTGGTGACATCACCGAGAGTGGTGGCGCCGAGGAATGCGAGCGCTTTCAGCGCGAGCAGCAGGGCCTGCGGATTCCCATCTACGCCACTCTAGGAAACCACGAGCTGGGCGACTCGAAGGTGCCCTATCACGACTACTTTGGTCGCGGCAGCCAAAGCTTCGTCTTCCACCAGGCGCGCTTCACCACGCTCGATTCTGCCAGCGCGACCGTCGACCTCAAGGTTTACACCTGGCTCGATCACTGGCTCGAGCAAGGTCGGGGTGGCGCTCATTTCGTGTTCATGCACATCCCACCGCTGGAGCCCGTGGGGATCCGCAACGGCGCCTTCTCGAGCCGTGCCGAGGCCCACAAGTTGCTCGCGCGGCTCGGTCGTGGCGACGTCACCGGCACTTTTTACGGGCACATCCACAGCTATTACCGCTTCGACAACGTGGGCATCCCCGCGTTCATCAGTGGTGGCGGCGGTGCCATTCCCGAGCGCTTCGACGATGTGGGGCGACACTTCCTGGTCGTGAGCGCGGACCCGAAGAGCCGCGGCTTCTCGACGCGCCTGGTGCGGGTGGATTGACGCGCGCCTCAGCGCTTCTTCAGCGTCTTGGGCTCGGCGAAATCAGAAGCTTTCAGCACCAGGCGCTCGACCCGCGCATCCCCCGCCAGCGCCTCGACGATCTCCGGCAAATCTGCGGGGGTGACGCGCCCGTAAAAGTAGCTA
>DASQDA010000798.1:0-5738 GCA_035634435.1 Polyangiaceae bacterium | reverse complement strand
GACAGGCTCCAAAGTTTGTCGTAAAGGTTTCCTGCGTGAGCGGTCCGACCAACATGCTGCCCGATGTGCTCACCGAAGCGAGCCGCGAGGGCATTCCGATCCTCTTTATCGACCCCGATTTGGTGGTGGTAAACAAACCCTCGGGGCTGCTCGTGCACCGCGGATTGGCCAATGACCGGGACGTGGCCTTGTTTCGCGTTCGCGATGCGCTGGGAGCGCACGTCTTTCCGCTGCACCGGCTGGACCGCGGCACGAGCGGAGCATTGGTGTTTGCTCGCACGCGGGCCGCTGCGAGCACCTTGGGGCGGGCCTTTCAGGAGAGTCGCGTGGACAAGCGTTACCTCGCCCTGGTGCGTGGAACGCCGCCGGCGGATGGCGTGGTCGACTATCCCCTCCCCAAGAACGAAGGCGGCGAGCGCGTCCCGGCCGTCACGCATTTTCGGTTGCTCGCACGCTCGCAGGTGGAGCGCTGCTCTTTAGTCGAGGCGCGACCGCTCACGGGACGGCTCCATCAAGTGCGTCGCCACCTCTGCCACCTGGGACATCCCTTGGTGGGCGACGTCAACCATGGGCGCGGCGAAATCAATCGCCACTTCCGCGCGACCTACGCGCTGCACCGTCTGGCGCTGCATGCGCATTTCGTTGGCTTCGAACACCCGCTGCACGCGGGGCGCGTGAGCGTGCAAGCGCCACTCCCGCTCGACCTCGGACGAACGCTGCATGCACTGGGTCTCGAGGCGGCTTTGGCAGGCGCCCTTGCCGACTGCGAGCGGGCATGAGCCGGCGTAGCAACGGCGAGCTGCGCTGTGCGCGCTGCCGGCTCCACCGCAGCCTCTGTGCCTGCGAGCTCATTCCGCGGTTGACCACGCGCACGCGTTTAGTGCTGTTCATGCATCGCTTCGAGGACAACAAATCCACCAACACCGGGCGGCTCGCTAGCGAATGCCTCAGCAATAGTGAGGTGATCCTCCGCGGCGTGCAGGGGGGCCCGGCTGAAGTGTTCGAGCCACCACCTGGAACGTGCCCTGTCTTTCTGTTTCCGAGGAAGGGCGCCATTCCCATTCGCGAGTTTGCGGGGAGCGCCGAGCCCGTGACGCTGATCGTGCCGGACGGCACCTGGCGTCAGGCTTCGAAGGTGCAGAATCGCGTGCCCGGCCTAGCGGACATCCCGTGCGTGTCTTTACCCCCGGGTGAGCGTTCTTCTTACCGGCTGCGCTTCGAGGCGCACGCGGAGGGGCTCTCCACCCTGGAAGCCATTGCGCGGGCGCTGGGGGTGCTCGAGGGGCTGCACGTGCAGCATGCGCTGGAGCGCGTCTTTCGCATCGTCATCGAACGCGCGCTCTGGTCCCGTGGAGCGATCCCTACTTCGGAAGTTGCCGGCGGAATTCCGGAGGGGGTCCAGCGCCATGACCCTCGCAGTCGCGCCCGCGACGAATGACACGCGTGGACACACGCTGTCGCCCACGCGCACTGCCGTAGACCGGCGCTATGACCCGGGCTATCATCGGATCGTCCGTGGAAAGGAGCAGCTAGTATGGCCAAAGGTCAAGAGAAGCCCAAGACGAACAACAAGCCGAAGCTCACTGCCAAAGAGAAGAAGCAGAAGAAGAAAGAAAAAGCCGCAGCCAAGTGAGCCAGCACGGCCAGAGCGATCGCATCGGTCGCTGTAGCCTGCAAAGCCAGAGCGCCACGTTTCGCGCCGACGTTGCTGCGGTCGCGTGACCATCCTCGGTCGAGCTCGAAGGGTGGCGCTCCGTATCTCGCTCTTGCTGTCAGACGCGCGGCGCCGCTCTCACGGGTGCCGCGTCCAGCTCTAGAGCTCGCCACAGATACCAGCTGGCGACGGTTCGGTACGGTGACCACCTCAATCCGCGCTGCTGCATCTGTTTTGCTGTCGGCAGCTCGGGCTTGCGGAAGGTGAGGGCGAAACCCTTGCGTATTCCGTAGTCATCGAGCGGCAGCACATCCGGGCGACCGAGCCGGAACATCAGCAGCATCTCGACGGTCCAACGCCCGATTCCGCGCACGTGCGTCAGCCGCCGGATGATCGCCTCGTCATCCAGAAGCTTCGCTTCTTCGAGCGAGGGTAGCTCGCCGGCGAGCGAGCGCTCAGCCAGGTCGCGGAGTGAAAGCAGCTTCGCTCGCGACAGGCCGGCCCCCCGCAGCTTCGCCTCAGGTAAGCGCAACAGCCGATCGGGCGACGGCTCGCCTGCGGGAAAGAGCGCCTGAACTCGCTGAAAGATGGTCGCTGCGGCTTTGCCCGTGAGTTGCTGGTAGACGATGGCCTCCGCCAGCGCCTGGAACAGCGTCGATGTCTTCTTCAGCTGCATCCGGAAGGGCCCGACCTTGTCCATGAGGCGAGCCAAGGTGCGGTCTGCGTTGCGCAGGTGACTCTGCGCCAGGCTTGCATCGAGGCTCACGGCGCCGTCACCGGCAAAGAGGGATGGGGCAGCGACTGACGCGTGCGGTATCGGTAGCTCCGCAGGTGTTTCCAGAGCTGCCTCGATGTCGAGGAGCCGTCGCTTCGTCGTCGTCCCGCCATCGGCGGTGAACCCGCCGATCTTGCCGCGTGCCGCTAGCACGCGGTGGCAAGGCACCACAATGGCGAATGGGTTTCGCGCGAGAGCCTGGCCTACGGCACGTGCGGAGCCCAGCGAGCCGAGCCGTTCTGCCACCTGCCCGTACGACAGCGTGCGACCCGGCGGGATACTGCGCGCAAGCTCGTAGACGCGACGGTGAAAAGGCGGCACGCCACTCATGTCGAGCGACGCGTGCGTCAGATCGCTGCTCTCGCCGTTCACGAGGCGGACGATGGCATCGATGACGCTTTGCACCGGCGCTGGTGGCGCAGCCTGCTCGGCAGCGGGGAAGCGCGTGAGGATACGCGTCCGCGTGGTGAGCACACGTGCTTCCGGCAGCTGCACGCTGGCAATGCCGTGTTGCCCCCAGACGACGGCGCAGCGCCCGATAGCGGTCGGAAAAAGCGCGTATCGATAGCCGGCCATTGTGCGCCCCGAGCTTCAACGCGGCGAAGCCACACCCACGAAGGTCGGATCCCCACCAACCTTGGTGCTGCTCAGACGGGTCAAGCGGCCGTCAGCCGGTGCAATACGGAACACCAACACGTCTTGTGCGCCGGCTTGATTGGCTGCGAGCAACAGCTCACCGTTCGGGGCAAGCACGAAGTCGCGCGGCGTGCTGATGCCCTCGGTCACGAAGTCGACGGGTGAGGCGCGGCCTTTGGCATCGAGAGCAAAAAGCCCAACGCTATTCTCGGCGCGATTCGAGACGTAGAGAAACTTGCCACCTGGATGCACCGCCACGTGCGCGCTAGCTCCCTGACGCTGCTGCACGCTCGGAATCGACACGGGGTTGGACAGTCGGCCCGTTCGAGGGTCGTAGTCGAACGAGGTGAGGATGCTTTCGAGCTCACTCAAGACGTAAGCGGTGCGCTGGCTCGGATGCAGGGCCATGTGACGCGGCCCGCCCGCTACTGCCACCGTGGGCGGGTCGTTGTATTCGAGCCGGCCGTCCACGAGCTTGAGCTGCAGCACGTAGTTGGAGCCTAGGCACGGCACGAAGAGGTGCGCTCCACTGTCGTCAAACAGCGCTTGATGCGCGTTCTTGCAGCTGTCACCGGGCCCACGGCTGGAAGCGATTGGGTCGCCAACGCCACCATTGTCGAGCACGGGAAGCACGACGGTGTGGCCACTGTTGTAGTGAGCCACGGCGACCCACTTGCCGCTCGGATGCACTGCGAGGTGAGTGGCTCCATCGCCGCCGGTGTTGGCCCGGTTGATCTCCGTCAGCCCGCCCGTGCTTGGATCCACGCGGAAGGCCAAAACCCGGCTCTCTGCGATCTCGTTGACGGCGTAAAGGTATTGGCCGCCGGGGGCGAGAGCGAGGTAACTGGGGTTCTGCCCGGCTGCTGCGCTGGCGGCTTTGGTCAGTGAGCCCGTTTGGGGATCGAGCCTGAAAAGCCCTATGGTCGTGCTGTTTCCGCTCACGTAAACGCGAGGCTCGCCTGTTTGCGTTGAGTTACCCATTTCGCCTCCGCTGCCTGTGTTAGGAGCGCCAGTGCTCCCGGCGCCTGACTGCCCCGAAGCTTTCGCCGGAGCCACGGGCAAAGGTTTCCCGCCGCCCGCATTCGAGCAACCGAACGCCGCAAGGACGCTCGAGACTAGTAAAACTGGAAGGGACGACGAGCTGCTCACGGTGGACGATGGCATGCGGCTGGGCCGGGGGGACTCGGGTGTTAGCAGCTCCGGCCATCAGGACACCAGCACGATCCGGCTGACTTCGGGCGGCGCGCCGAGCCGTGCGGGCGGACCGACCGTACCGAAGCCACGGTTGATGTAAAGCTCGGACCCCGCCAAGTGGTAACGCCCTGCCACCCAACCGTTCTTCAGCACCCAGTCCGCGGGCCTCAACAGCAGGTTGATCTGCCCGCCATGCGTGTGGCCCGAGAGCTGGGCTGCAACCTTGCCGGCGGCGTGCTCGAAAAATACAGGGTTGTGGCACAAGAGGAGCCGCGGCAGAGCACGGGCAGCCGCAACGCTGCCCCCGAGCGCCGGTAAGGACTCGACTGCGCGCCGCAGGTCCGGACCGCCCCCCTGGCGCTCCGCCCACACGTCCTCGACGCCGAGCAGCGCGAACCCAGCGGCGCGGTCCCCGAAAACTCGCGCTTCGTTCTGCAGCACCACCGCGCCGCCTTTGCGCAACGAGGCTTCGAACGGCCGGATACCGGCGAAGAAATCATGATTGCCCGAAATCGCGACCACGCCGTGGCGCGCCAGCGGCCCAAGGCGCCGAGCGAAGGTGCCGAGGCGTGGCGCCAGTAGCGGATCGTTGTCCAGGAGATCACCGGTGAGCACGATCAGGTCCGGTTTGGCTTTGGCCACGAGCTCCGCCGCGATGCGAAGCTCGGCTTCCCCGACGAACTGACCAATGTGGATGTCCGAAAGCTGCACGATGGTAAAGCCATCGAGCGCACGTGCTAGGCCCGGAATGCGCAGCGGGACCTCCTCGATCGCGTAATCGACCCGACCGTGGAGCGCTCCATAAAGCGAGCTCGAGCTGGCGATGAGAAAGGCCGAGCCTGCGCCGGCTTGGCGGAGTAACGAGCGTCGCCCCAAGTCGAAACCGGCGTGCGGCGTGCTGGGCCTTTGCTGGGCGTCGGCGCTAGCGGAGCGGTCGGCGACCTGGGCCGGCAGTGGCCGCCCGGGCCGACTTACCCCTGGCCCGCGGCGCAGCCGCTGGGCAAATTCCACGACAGACCCGGCTAGAGTGACGGGCAGCAGCAGGAATGCGCTCAGAATGACCGTGAGCTGCACCATGGACGAGACGAGCAGCAGCGGGCCGGACGGCATGCCGCTCCAAACGCGTGCGCCGACACGTGCAAGCACCATTCCGAGAACCGAGCCCCACAGCAACACCGCGAGCCACCGGCGGGCGTTTCGCCGGCGCAGGAAGGTCGAGCTCGCCCAACGGTAGACGAAGAAATTGAGCGCGCTGAGCACCGCCACCAGGACCGCGAAGAAGACGACGAAGCGGAGCGCGGACATTCCCCGCAGTATCTAGGACGCGACTGCCCCGCCGCTAGTCTGCTGAATCCAAGATTCAGCACACTAGCAGAACAGGAACGCTCCATGAGTGCACGACGCCCAAGCCCAGGAAATTCGTGGGGTCTCGCCCCGTCGGGACTTCACGAATTTCTTGGGCGTGTCACAGACTCGGGA
>DASQDA010000797.1:0-4897 GCA_035634435.1 Polyangiaceae bacterium | reverse complement strand
CGCTCTGCAGGCGCTCGAGGCAAAGGCGGACGAGCGGGCCCTCGATCGGGTCGTGGGCCTCGCGCGGCTGCTGGCCGAACGCCTGCTCGGCGAGACGCTGGCGCTCGATCCCACCCGCGTCAGCGCGCTTGCGCGTACGGCGCTCGGAGAAGCCCGCGGCGCTCGCAGCATCCGCATCGTTGCCCACCCCGACGACAGCCGGTTGCTGGAGGAGCTGCTGGCCGCGGCGGCGTTCGCCCATGTGACGCAGCTGGTGGCCGATCCCGCGCGCGCCCGCGGCAACCTCCGGCTCGAAACGGAGATTGGGGTGCTCGACGCCGACCTCGCTCCGCAGCTCGATCATCTCGCCGCGCGGCTGCGAGAAGGCCTTGCCTATGCCCGCTGATCACGAAAGCTCGGGCCTGCTCTCGGCGCCCGAGGCGCCCGAGGCAAGCCGCTGGCGCATGCACCTTGCGCTGTTTGGCCTCACGGCGCTCACGGTGTTGCACGCCGGCGCAGCCGCGCAGTCGATGGGAGATGAGCGATCGATGTTTCGCCAGCTCCTCGATCCGGCCTTTCTCGCCCACGGCGCCTCCTTCGCCGTGCCGCTGCTCGCCATCCTCGTTACGCACGAGTTCGGCCACTACTTCGCCGCCAAGCTGCACGGCGTCCCGGCCTCGCTGCCTTACTTCATTCCGCTCCCCGGCATGGGCGCCGGCACCCTGGGCGCGGTGATCTCGATGAAGGGCAGCATTCGTTCGCGCAACGCGTTGCTCGACATCGGAGCCGCGGGTCCGCTGGCGGGCCTCGCGGTTGCCTTGCCGGTCCTGCTCTGGGGCCTGGCTCATTCGGCGGTGCAGGAGAACCCCGAGACGGGCTACATGCAGGAAGGCCAGAGCTTGCTTTACGTGCTGCTGAAGCGGCTCGCTGTCGGCGAAATCCCCGCTGGCCACGACGTGTGGTTGCATCCAACGGCCTACGCCGGCTGGTTCGGCCTCCTGCTGACCATGCTGAACCTCTTGCCCTGGGGACAGCTCGATGGCGGTCACATCGCTTACGCCCTCCTGGGTGAGCGGCAGCACAAGGTCGCAAGCTTCTTCCGCTGGGCGCTGCTTGGCCTGGTTGGTTACAACCTCGTGCGCTTCGTGCTTCCGGTGCTGCTCGGCCGCTCGGAGCTCGCGCTGTCCATGGCCATTGGCAACTCCGTCTTCTGGTTGATCTGGTTCCTGCTGCTCGGCGTGCTCGCGCGCCTCTCCGGCGGGGCAGAACACCCACCCTGCGAGCCCGGCGCGCTCAGCCCCGGTCGACGCGTGGTGGCCTGGTGCTGCCTCGGGCTCTTCGTGGTGCTGTTCATGCCCACGCCCATGGCCATGTATTAGCGGCCCGCGCGGACCGCCGCGCGGGGACTCACGGGCCGAATTTTTGCTGCAGTGCCGCGCACACCGGGGCCGGCGCATAGCGGCTCACGTCGCCGCCGTGGCTGGCGATCTCGCGCACCAACGACGCCGAGATGAAACCGTAGTTGGCGCGCGTGGGTAGAAAGACCGTATCGAGCTCGGGCCGCAGATCCGCATTGGCGTGGGCGATCTGCAGCTCGTACTCGAAGTCGGTGCCCGCGCGCAGCCCGCGCACGATGACCCGCGCTCCGACGCGCTTGCCGTAGTCGACGAGCAAACCCTGAAACGACTCGACGGCAACGTTGCTGTACGGCTCACACATCCCCCGCAGCAGCGCGAGGCGCTCAGCGAGCGTGAACAGGGGCGTGCGCAAAGGATTGATGCCCACGGCGACGATGACCTGGGGAAAGAGCTTCGAGGCGCGCTCCACCAGGTCCAGGTGGCCATTGGTCGGCGGATCGAAGCTACCGGCGTAAAGCGCTAACTGAGCGACCGCGCTACTCACGGCGTGGTTCCTCCCTTGGGCGCGGCGAGCGGCCGCGGTAGTGCCGCAGGGCCGCCCGCTGCCGCCGGTGGGGCTGAGCTGCGCGGCGCGCTCGGAGCGCCCGCCGCGGGCTTGCTCGAGCCCGGTGCTGGCTTTGGCGCAGGCTCTTCCTCGGCGCCTTCAGCCTCCTCGTCCAGACTCTCGGCTCCGCCCTCGGGGTTGCCACTCTCGGGCGGCAGCTCCAACGAGGGGCCTGGGCGCAGCGCTTCGGCGGGCAGGTCCTCCAGCCACATGGTGCGACCGCGGTCGACCAAGGTGACCCGGAAGGTCGCCAGCAGCCCGGAGCCAATCAGACCATCGACTCCGATGCCGAGATTCTCTTCCCGCTCTTTGACGGCGCTGTCGGCACTCAAGGCGGGCACGCGCGGAACTTCGAAGGCTCCGATGCGTAGCAGCGGCAAGATCCCCTGGCGTAGCTCGGCGGCGCCGGGCACCGCCTTGAGCTCCGCGGGCGTCACACCGGCCTTTTTCCAGCCCTCCGCGTCGAGCGCGAGCGGAAAGCTCAGCGTCGTGTCTACCAGCAACGAGCAACCGGGCGCGGACGCGCCAGCGCCGAACGCGCCCCGCAGCAACATGCCTCCACCGCGCAAGTAGCTCAGGCGCACGGTCGTCGCGACGGGGGGCGGCGGCGGATCGAACGACCGCACGACGAACTGACCTCCTGCAAAGTCGAAGGTCGGATGCAGGTGCCGCAACACGTTGACCCCAAGCAGGATCTTGATGGGCGCGTTGACCTGCCGTGAGATGCCGGAGAGATCCTTGGCCAGCGCCGGAACGTCGCGCACCTCCATGCGCTCGCCGAAGCGCAACGACACCCACGACGGACGAGCTCCCGCGCTCGAGTCGATCACCGCTTCCGCCGTTCCGGTGGCGATGAGCCCCAGCGCCGGCTCGCCATTGAGCTCGAGCGGCACGATCAGCGCCGACGTTCCAGCGCGAGGCATGTCGCCAACCGCCAGCAGCGCGCCGGACACCGCGAAGGGTTTGCGACCGGCTCCGATGCGAGCCAGCCGGCTGATCTCGGCGGCCCACGGATCGCGCACCTCGGGGTCGACCAGCAGCCGCTCGAGCTCGTCCGCAGCCAGCTCGACCTGCCCCGCGTACCAGTGCGCCCGCCCACGCACACCGCGCGCTTCGCTGGTGTCGATGCCGCGCAACGACGAGACCACGCGATCGTACTCGAGGTCAGCCAGCGCGATCTTCGCGGAGAGCACGCGCACCTCGGGTTGCTCGGGCATGACGCGCAAGGCGTTGTCCACGGCGAGCCGCGCGTCTTCCATGTCGCCCTGCTTGAAGCTTTGCTCCGCGCGCTCGTACCACTTGCGCCCGAGGGGTGGCCAATCAGCCCCACCTGGGCCTGCGGCGCCACACGCGCCGAGAACACTGGTCAGGGAAAGCAGGGCGGTCCAACGTGCGAAGGACCGGCTGCGACAGGGCGTGGGACGAGCAAAACAGGGGTGGTACGAGGGCATGGCTGAGCGCCCGCGGGGCGCGGGGCCGGCCGGGGCGCCCACGGATTAGCGTATTCGTCTGTCGAGGTCGAGGGGCGAGCGCCCGAAAGCGCCTTCGCCAAAGTAGCCAATGTGCACTATGCTGAAGCTTCGTGGACTCCTTGGACTCACCGGTCGAAGAGTCTCGAGGCACGCCGCGGGACGTGCTCACTCTGCCCGTTCTCCTGTTGAACCGGCACTTCGCTCCCATCAGCGTGGCGACCGCGAGGCGCGCTTTCGTGCTGCTCTATGGTGGAGCAGCGAGAGCTCTGGATGACAACGGCGACACTTACGACTTCGCGGCGTGGCTGACCATGCCGGTGCGGAGCAACGACGATCGCTTACCGATCATCGGTAGCGCCGTGCGTGTACCGCGCGTGCTCCACCTCTTGCGCTACGACCGCGCGCCGCGGGTCGCGGTGCGGCTCACCCGCCGCAACCTGATGATCCGCGATCAGTTCCAGTGTCAGTACTGCGGACGACGGCCAAGCCAGCGCGACCTCAACGTGGACCACGTCCTGCCGCGCTCGCGCGGTGGCCTCGACTCGTGGGAGAATCTGGTGGTCTCCTGTCGCGTGTGCAACCTGCGCAAGGGTCGGCGCACGCCCGTCGAGGCCGGCATGTCCTTGCTGTCGGTCCCTCAGCGTCCGCGCTGGTCAACGGCGACGCAGATCCGCCTGGTAACGCGCGAACCGTTCGCGGAGTGGCAGCCTTTCCTACAAGCGGGCTGAGCCGCGCAGCCGCTCGCTCGGGTGTCCTCGGCTCGCGGGTCTGCAGGATACGAGGCGCGCGTCCGGGCCAATTCGCCTGCGCCGCGCCGCACGAATGCAGATAGGATGAGCTGCATGAGTGGCTCACTGCGTGCGTTGACAGCTCGTCCTGCGAGCATCGTGTTGTGTGTTCTTTCGGCCTCGCTGGTCGCCTGCGGCGGCTCGAACACCGAGGCTCTCTCGCCCGATCAATTCCCAGCTGCCGAGCGCCCCAAGGGCGAAGACGCAGCCCCCGAGAGCGCTCCCGCCGCCGCCGCCGCGGACGATGCCGCCTGGGACGGCGAAGAGGAAGCCATGGGCGCGGCAGGCTCACAGGATCCCTCGAGCGCAGCCGACAGCGCCGGTGCGAGCACGGCTTCCAAGACGGCCGGAAAAGGCGAAGAGACCCGCACCACGCAGGTCATCGCCGGCATCGTCAAGAACAACCGCAAGGCCTTCCGCGAGTGCTACGAGAAGGGCAAGAAAGAGATCCCGGATCTACAGGGGACTCTCACCTTGCACTTCGTGCTCGATCCTGCGGGCAAGGTGAAGCTCGCTGAGCCCAATGCGGAACGCTCGGACATCAGGTCGCCGGTGGTCGTCGAGTGCGCCATCGGCGTATTGAAAGCAATGAGCTTTCCGCCTTCGTCACGCGGCATGGAAAGCACCGTCAATTACCCGTTCGACTTCAAGCCTTGAGCTTGTAGGCGAGGGTATGAAACCGAAGTCCGCCGAGCC
>DASQDA010000796.1:0-1692 GCA_035634435.1 Polyangiaceae bacterium | reverse complement strand
CCAAGGCGTCTGCAGCGGAGAAGCAGGTCGCAGCGAAGCTCCGGAAGGCGAGCGCGTTCTACCTGTTTCTCTGGGACATCCGGGACGAGCTATTCAGCCCGGAGTTCCAGGACGAGCTGGTCAGGAGCTACCAGCCGCGGGGGCAGGAGCCGTGTCCACCCGCGTTGCTTGCGATGGTGATGTTGCTGCAGCGCTACGACGGGCTGAGCGACGCGGACGCCGTCGATGCTGCCGAGAATGACCGGCGCTGGCAGCTCGTGCTGGGCACGCTGGGCAGCGACCAAGCGCCGTTCGGGCAAGGCACGCTGGTGCGATTCCGCATGCGCGCGATCTCGAACGACCTCGACAAGCGCTTGGTCGAGCGCACGGTCGAGCTCGCGAAGAAGACCGGGGGATTCGGCTGGAAACAGCTCCGCGTCGCACTCGACTCTTCGCCGCTCCACGGCGCCGGTCGCGTCGAGGACACCTGGAATCTGATCGGGCGCGCGATGTCCAAGGTGGTTCACGCGGTGAGCCTCGCGCTGGCCGTCGACGAGGAGACCGTTATCCAGAGCGCAGGGCTGAGCGTGCTCACGGCCGACAGCATCAAGGCGGCGCTCGATGTCGACTGGAACGACGAGGACGCACAGCTCGCAGGCCTGCAGAAGCTGCTGAGCCAAGTCGATGCGCTCGAGCGCTGGGTTGCACGACGCGCCACCAAGCAAGCCGAGGTGCCACCACTAAAGGACTCGCTCGACCTGCTACGCCGCCTCGTCGACCAGGACATCGAGCCGGATCCCTCGGGCGACGGGCGTCGGCTCAAACAGGAGGTGGCTAAGGAGCGCGTCATCTCCGTCGCTGACCCGGAGATGCGGCATGGCCGCAAGAGCAAGTCCAAGCTCTTCAATGGCTACAAGCGCCACATCGCAACCGCCAACAACCTGATCTTGGCGACGGCGGTCGAGCCAGCCAACGTACGTGAACACGAGCCAGCCGAACGACTCCTGACGGCGGTTGCCGAGCACGGCGACATCGAGATCCTCGACATCGACCGCGGCTACCTTCCGAGCCCTGCCGTCGAGGCGCTTCACCAGGCAGGCACTGTCATCAACTCGCGGCCGTGGGCGCCCACCAACAAGGGGCTTTTCACGAAGGACGACTTCCGGATCGACGCGCGGCGGCGCCAGGTCACGTGTCCCAACGGAAAGACCGCCACTGCGACCGACAGCGGAAAGGCATCCTTCTCCGTCGAGGACTGCAGCCGGTGCACGCTGAAGTCAGCCTGCACCACGTCCGAGAGTCGGTCCATCACGCTCCACCCCATGGAAGACCTGCTCGTGCAGCTCCGCCGGCGGAACGCGACCCGGCCAGGCCGAGCACAGCTACGCAAGCGCGACGTTGTCGAGCACCAGCTCGCGCGCATCGGGGCGACGCAGGGCGATACGGCCAGGTACTTCGGCGCCCGCAAGAACGAACTCGACCTCAACCGCTCTGCTGCGATCGTCAACCTCCACGAAGTTGCACGTCGGCGTGCGGGTTAGCGGTTCGGCTCTCTAGGTGACGCTGCGCCTCGGGCTCGCCGTGCAGCAGCGCCGCCCGGCCCTGCTCGAGCTCGGACTCGCTGATCTTCGCCTCCACCAGCACGCGCGCGGCCCGCGCGTCGTTTTCCGCCAGTTCTCGCGCGGCCCGCGCCTCGGTCTCCGCGAGACGGGC
>DASQDA010000795.1:0-7391 GCA_035634435.1 Polyangiaceae bacterium | reverse complement strand
CCGGGCGTCGGCCCACTTCACACCTGAGGCCGCCGCCGAGCAGGACGAGCTCGGCGCCTGCGGGCTTCATCGCCGGCTCGCGCGGAGCAATCGTCCTCAGAGCGAATGCGGGCTCGCCGACGATCGGTACCGGTGCGCCGGTGGCCAGTGGCTTCCTGCCTGACCTCGGCTCCGGAAGCGACAGCGAAACGAACGTGCCGCGACCGGGCTGGGCGACGACCCAGCCTTCGGCGAGCAACTCCGCGTAGGCGGCGAGCACCGTATTGCGGTGAACCAGCAGGGTTTGCGCCAGCGCCCGCGTGCCGGGCAGTGCGGCTCCGGGTCGGAAGCGGCCGCGGCGGATGTCGGCGGCAATCGCGCGGGCAATCTGCACGTATTGCGGCAGCAGGCCGCGTGCGTCGAGCGCGAGGGGAAGCTCGGAGGGCATGCTCACTGGTACCTCTGAATTGTCGGATCCGGATCTTCCATATAGACCGCCGCGCAGCCAGCATACAGCCATGTCGAGCCCTCCGCCTCCTCCTTACACCCCCACCGAACGTACCCGCGTTCGTCGACTCTCGCAGCGTGGCACCTACGACCGCGGCGTGGTTCACGCGATCCTGGACGAGGCGCTGGTGTGCCACCTTGGCTTCGTGCGCGAAGGGCAGCCGTTCGTTATCCCCACCGTCCATGTGCGCGTCGACGAGTGCTTGTACGTGCACGGGGCGCGGGCCAACGCTGCGCTGACCGCAATCGCCAGCGGCGAGCCCGTCTGCATTACCGTGACGTTGCTCGATGGGCTGGTGCTGGCGCGCTCCGCCTTCCATCACTCGATGAACTATCGCTCCGTCGTCGTGCTCGGTGTTGCGCGCGAGATCCACGAGGAGACCGCGAAGCGGCAGGTTCTCGATGCGCTCGTGGAGCGTGTGGGCAGCGGCCGCGCCGCAAAGGTGCGCGCCGCTAGCCCCGCCGAGCTACGCGCGACACGCCTCTTCGGTCTGGATCTGGCCGAGGTATCCGCGAAGGTGCGCAGCGGCCCGCCCAGCGACGACGCAGAAGATCTGATCTTGCCCTGCTGGGCAGGGGTCATTCCTCTGGCGCTCACGCGCGGCGAGCCAATCCGGCATCAGCCGTGAGGCTGAGGCAGCCGCTACTGCGGCCGCGTCTGCTGCTGCACTTGCAAGAGGACGGCTGCGATGCGCTCGACCCGGGCGTAGTGAGGACGTTCGAGCTCCTCGCCGAAGACGTCGGGGTCGAGCTCCTCGTAGCTGAAACGCGCGTCCGCGTCTCGTAGCAGCGGCTCGACCGCGGCAAGGAAGGTATCGGTGCCCGCCACGTTGACGGCACCCGTATAAAGGAGCAGCCGCCCGCCGGGGCTCAGCCGCTCGAGTGATTGACGGACGATACGTACGGCGAGTGCTTCACCGAACGCGCCACCGCCGTCGCGATAGACGCGGGCGCCGGGATCCAAGAGGTAAGGAGGGTTTGCCACCACCAGGTCGAGCGGACCGCTCACGTTGGCCAGCACGTCGCTCTTGACGATCTCGACCGCGGCACCCGCAAGCTGCGCGTTCGTGCGCGCGAAGGCCAGAGCCTGGTCGTTGATGTCGGCCAGCACGATTGCGCCGACCCGACCGGCAATGCTCAGACCTCCCGCGCCAGTGCCGCAGCCGATATCCACTGCGCGCTCTGCGTTGCCGCAATGCCGCACGATTGCGGCACAAAAGCGGTAGGTGTCTGGCCCCAAGAACACCGCTTCCCGCTCGTCTGTCGGAAACCCAGAATGCGCGAACAACAGCTCACCGCGGGTCGAGAAGCGGATACGCGCCTGAAGAAGAACGCCGCGCGCAACCCAGAAGCCAGTGAGCAGCAGCAGCTCGCGCAGGTCGGACGGCAGCAGCTCCGGCGCGAACGGGCGGTTCCAGCCGAATATCTCGCGCAGGCGCGTCGACTCGTCGCTGCCCGCCCAGTCTGCGGGACGCGTCAGCACGCGCGCATGCGTCGCCGGCGTCACGGTGGTGAAGCAATACGCGCGTCGCTGCAGCGCGCGTCCGAGCTCGGTCAGTGCTTCCGCGGAGTGCATGCAGCGGTCAGATGCGGCGCCAGCGCGGTCGCGCGCGGCAGAGCCGCGGTGGTCGCTCCGACGGCTGCCAAGACAACGCTTTAAGCCATCCCGGTGGTGGCCATGCCGGAGTGCCGCACGTCCTCACCCTTGACCATGAAAACCACCATCTCGGCGATGTTCGTGGCGTGGTCGGCGATGCGCTCCAGATGCTTGCCGATAGACAATAGGCGCGTCGAACGGAACACGACCTTGGGATCGGCCATCATGCGCGCAATGAGCTCGGGAAAGAGCTGAGCGTAGTAGGCGTCCACCAGCTTGTCGCGCCCGAGCACCTCGTTGGCCTTGTGCGCATCGCCCGCCACGAAGGCATCGAGCGCGTCGTGCAGCATGCCTTGCGCAGCATCGGCGATGCGCGGGATCGGCGTCTGGCCCTCGAGCGGCGTATCTTGCGAGAACTCGATGACGCGCTCACAGATGTTGACGCACAGATCGCCAATGCGCTCCAGGTCGGTCACCAGCTTCAGGGTGGTGGTGATGAAACGCAGATCGGAAGCAACCGGCTGTCGGCGGGCCAGGATCTGCAGGCACGCCTCGTCGATCTCCAGCTCGAGCTTGTCGACCGAGTGATCCGTGGCGATGGTGGCGCGGGCGAGCAGCTGATCTTGCTCGCGAAAGGCTCGCATGGAGAGAGTCATCATGTCTTCGACACGTGCTCCCATCAGCAACACCTGCTCGCGTAGCTTGCCGAGCTCGCCTTCGAAATCCCGATCAGTGTGCCGTCGGTCCATGAGGCTGTCTCCAATCAACCGAAGCGACCCGTGATGTAGTCTTCGGTACGGCGCTCTTTGGGCCGAGTGAAGATAGCGTCCGTACGGTTGTGCTCGACGAGCTCGCCCATGTAGAAGAAAGCAGTGAAGTCGGCCACCCGGGCCGCCTGCTGCATGTTGTGTGTCACGATGACGATGGTGTAGTCATTGCGCAGCTCGTGGATCAGCTCTTCGACGCGCGCCGTCGCGATGGGGTCTAGCGCGGAGCACGGCTCGTCCATCAACAACACCTCGGGTTGCATCGCCAGCGAGCGCGCGATGCACAGGCGCTGCTGCTGACCCCCGGAGAGGCTGGTACCGGCGCGCATCAGGCCATCCTTTACCTCGTCCCACAGCGCGACGCGGCGCAGCGTCTGCTCCACGACGCTGTCGGCGTCGTCTAGACGCACGCCGTTGAGTCGCAGACCCGCGAGCACGTTGTCGCGAATGGTCATGGTCGGGAATGGATTTGGCTTCTGAAACACCATCCCGACGCGGCCCCGCACGCGCACCGGATCGACACGCTGCTCGTAGATGTCCTGGGTATCCAGCAGTACCTTGCCCGTCGCCTTGGCACCGGGCACCACCTCGTGCATGCGGTTCAGGCAGCGGACGAAGGTCGACTTTCCGCAACCCGAGGGGCCGATCACCGCCGTCACCTGCTTGGCAGCTATGGGCAAATCGATGCCCTTGAGCACTTCGCTGCTTCCGAACGAAGCACGCAGCTGCTCGGTGCGCATCTTGGCGACGATCTTGCTGACGCTCAGATCTTCCCAGCGTCGCTTGTCGGCCGCGCCGGGGTCGGAGCGCTCGGCGCGCGGGGCCTGCGCCGGAAGCTCTTGCGCGCCTTGCGCACGTCGGGTGTTCGAGCTGTTCCCGCCTGTGTTCGGCATTTCGATGTTCATCGTACCCTCACTCGTGTGCGGACTAACAGCCGCGCGGAGATGTTCAAGACCAGCACCACCACCAGCAAGACCAGTGCCGAGGCCCAGGCCTTGTCGTGCCAGTCTGGGTAAGGCGACACCGCGTAAGTATAAATGTTCACCGGAAGCGACGCGGTCGGCTCGTTGAGCGAGCCCGCCCAGAAGCTATTGTTGAAAGCAGTGAACAGCAGCGGCGCTGTCTCGCCCGCCACGCGCGCGACCGCAAGCATCACCCCTACGGCGATGCCGGGTGCAGCCGTGCGCAGCATGACCCGCAACGTGGCTCGCCACTTTGGCACGCCCAGGCCGAGCGCCGCTTCGCGCAACGACTCCGGTACCAGCTTCAGCAGCTCTTCGGTGGTTCGTGTGACCGTGGGCAACATCAAGACGGCAAGCGCCAGGCCACCAGCGATGGCCGAGAATTGCTTGGTGGTCATGACGACCAGCGCGTAGATGAACAAGCCCACCGTGATGGAGGGCACTCCGGACATCACGTCAGCCGAGAAACGCACTGCCTTGCTGAACCTGCTGCCGCCGAACTCCGCCAGGTACACACCTGCCAGCACGCCTGGTGGGATACCCATCAAGCACGCGAGCCCGACGAGCTTGAGCGTTCCCACGATGGCATTCGCCATGCCGCCACCGGTCTCGCCGACGGGCTTGGGCAACTCCGTGAAGAAGTCCGCATCGATACCGCCGACGCCGCGCACGAACACGTAATACAAGACCATGCCGAGCGGAATCAGCGCGATGACCGTGGCCGCCACACACGCACCGCGCACGGTGCGATCCACGATCTTGCGGTAGACGAAGTGATTTATCACAGGCGTCCACCTTCCGGTAGCCGTCCGACGCGCCAGACCAGCAAACGCGCCACGATGTTGAGCAGCACGGTCACGATGAACAGCAGAAGCCCGATCTCGGCCAGGGCCGACAGATAGAGCTCCTCGGTCGCCTCGGTGAATTCGTTCGCGATCACGCTGGCCAGCGTGTAGGCGGGCGAAAACAGCGAAGCGCTGATCTCGGCGCGATTGCCGATGACCATCGTCACCGCCATGGTCTCGCCGAGCGCGCGACCAAGGCCGAGGATGGTGGCTCCCACCAGCCCGGAGCGAGCGTAGGGCAGCACCGCGACCCGCACCGCGTCCCAGCGCGTCGCACCGAGCGCCATGGCGCCCTCACGCAGCGGCATGGGGACCGCGCGCAGCACCTCTCGACTCACCGACGAGATGGTCGGCGTGATCATGATGGCGAGGATGATGCCGCCTGCAAGCAGACCAAACCCGTGCTGAGGTCCCTGGAAAAACGGCAAAAAGCCCAATGTGTTGCCGAGAAACGGCTGCACCGTGTTGCGCAGCCAGGGGCACAACACGAAGATGCCCCACAGACCGTAGACCACGCTCGGCACTGCCGCCAAGAGCTCCACCAGGAATCCAACGGGGTTACGCAGCCAGCCAGTCGCGAGCTCCGACAGATAGATGGCGATGCCGAGCGAGATCGGCACTGCGATGCACAACGCCAAGAGCGAAGAGCACACCGTGCCGTAGATGAACGGTAGAGCACCGTAGATCTGCCGAACCGGGTCCCAGACGCTGACGGTCACGAAGCTGATGCCGAAATGGAGAATGCTCTCTTGCGAGGCACGCACCATCTGGACCGCCATGGCGACCAGCACCAAGATCACGCTGAGCGCGAATAAGGCGGTGACTCGCCGAAAAATGAAGTCCCCCCAGTTTACCTCCTTGCCGAAGCGCGCAAGCAGGCCGGATCGGGGCCGCACCAGGGGAACGAGATTCATTGCCATGAGCTCAGCGCAGTTTCTGACGAACGAAGGCCACCATCACACGCCGTCGAGCAGCTTCTTGTCACCCGCTCGGAGTCCTCGCAGTCGCTCCTCGATCTTCGTGATCACCTTGGCTGGTAGTGGCGCGTAGTCGAGCTCAGCCGCGTGCTTCTGCCCCTCGTGCGTGGCCCACCACAGAAAGCGCGCGAGGGCTGCTCCCTTGACGGGGTCCTTGGCATCCTCGTAAACGAGCATGTAGGTGTACGAGGCGAGAGGATAGGACTTGTCGCCAGCGGCATCAGCCAGCGACCCGTGCAGACTATCGGGCATGTCGAGCCCCTCGGCAGCCGCCGTGGCCGCCTCCGGCGAGGGCGCAATGAAGTTGCCAGCGCGGTTCTTCAGCTCCGCCTTGGGCAACTTGCTTTGATTAGCATACGCGAGCTCCACGTAGCCGATGGTGCCCGGCGTGCTCTTGAGCTGTCCGGTGACGCCCTCGTTCCCCTTGGCGCCCAGCCCTACTGGCCACTTCACGCTCTTGCCCGCGCCGACCTTCTCTTTCCAGCCCGGGCTCACGGCAGCCAGATACTCAGTGAAGACGTGCGTCGTGCCGCTGCCGTCCGTGCGGTAGACGACGCTGATGTCCTTGTTGGGCAGCGCGACCCCGGCATTGACCTCCGCGAGCCGCTTGTCGTTCCACTTCTTGATGTCACCGAGGAAGATGCCGGACAGCACTTCGGGCGTGAGCTTGAGCGGCGTCGTCACGCCCTCCAGGTTGTAGCTCACCACCACGGACCCAATCGTGGTCGGGATGTGAAGCAGCTTGCCGGTCGCACCCTTGGCCTCTTCGTCTTTCATGGGCGCGTCGCTGGCACCGAAATCGACGGTACCGGCGGAGATCTGGCGGATGCCGCCCCCCGAGCCGATGGACTGATAGTTGATGCGAACGTTGGTGTGGAGCTTGTTGTACTCCGCCATCCATTTCGAATAGAGCGGGTACGGAAAGGTGGCTCCCGCTCCATTGAGCGAGATGTCCTGGGCCGCTGCCGGGGCGGGCGCAGTGGCGGCGCTCCCCTGCGCATCGGTGGTGGGCGAGCTCTTGCTGCAGCCGATGGCGGCGAGCAGACCGAATGCAATGAACAAGCGTCGTCCGAACATGAGGTTTTTCTCCTAACAGCGCCGGCTGACCGCAGCGCGGCAGCTGGGCAACAGATGTGTGACAGTTGGGTGACAAGCTGTGCTGAGGGCCGGAAAACGGACCGGCCGACAGCGCGTAAAATGCAGTAACGGTGAGCACTTACCCGCGAGCGGGTCAGAAGCTGACTTGAGCGGCCAGGATGCCGTCAATGGTGCTCTGCGCGTCGGCGGCCTGCGGATCGAACACCGACACCGACACCGTCAGCCGCGCTTCTTGTCCCCGCAAGTAGTAGTTGAGGCCCGCATCGTAGTGGGTGGTTCGATCGTCGTCCTCATCGAGATTGGGGTCCACGAACCCGACGCGGAGCACGGGTTGGATGCGCTCGAGGAACGTGTAACCAGCCGCCACGTACGTGCCGTGACCTTCACGACGTTGGCCTTCCTCCTCCTCCCCGTCCCAGCCGCGAATGTACTCCGCCTGCAAGAGCACGTTGTTGGCGTCGTAGCGCGCGTCGACCTCGACGCGGTCGCGCACGGACCCGTCGCGCTCGCCGAGCGTTGCGTAGCCGACTGCCCCCAGCGTCAGCCCTTCCACCGGGTACACTTCGACGCGCAGAGAAGCCTCCTTCTCGTTGTCCTCGTCGACCTGGTTGATGCCAGAGCCGCTGAAGAGACCTGCGTAGTAGTAGAAGTTTTTTCCT
>DASQDA010000794.1:0-8152 GCA_035634435.1 Polyangiaceae bacterium | reverse complement strand
CGAAGCGCGCGCGCGGCGCCGTACGCTGAGTCGCGAGAGCCAATTCTATGGCGCGATGGACGGCGCCATGAAGTTCGTGAAGGGCGACGTCATCGCCTCGCTCGTGATCACGATCATCAATCTTCTCGGTGGCCTGGCCATCGGCGTTTTGCAACGCGGCATGGACGTGGGCACGGCGCTCAAGCGCTACGGCCTGCTCAGCATCGGCGACGGGCTCGTGACCCAGATACCGTCGCTGGTGCTCGCCACCGCCGCAGGCATCCTCGTGACGCGGGTCGCCAGTGAAGAGCCAGACACCCCGCTCGGGGCCGAGCTGGCTTCGCAGTTGCTCGGCCAACCCCGCGCGCTCCGCGTCGCATCCGGCTTCGTCCTGCTGCTGGCGCTGGTGCCCGGGCTCCCGGCTGTACCGTTCGTGGTCATCGGGGGGCTGTTGCTGGTGGCCTCGCGCGCACAGAAGCGCGCGCTCCGCGCCGAGGCGGCGCAAGCAGCGTCCGAGCCCATCCAGCGTCGTTCTGACGGCAACGAGCCGCGCTTCGTGCCGGTCGTCGTGCCCTGGGGCATCGAGGTGAGCACCGATCTCGCGCTCCTACAGGAGGACGACATCCGCGGCGATGAAGTGCGACGAGCCGGCCTCCGCTCGGCAATGACGGCCATCCGCGAGATCCTTTTTCGTGAGCTTGGCGTGCCACTCCCCCGCGGTCGGCTGATTGAAAGGGCCGATTTGCCCGCCCGTCACGCCGTCCTCTCGTTGCACGAGATCCCCGCGCTGCTGGTGACCGTGCCGGAAGAGGTTACCGACACCGCTGTCGCGGCGCACGTGGTCAACGGTGTGCTGCCGTTGCTCCGCAGCCGCGCCGCAGATTTCCTCGGTATCGCCGAGACGCAGAGCCTGCTCGATCAGCTGGAGCAGCTAGCGCCAGCCACCGTTCGCCAGGTAATTCCGAAGCCGATTGGCCCTGCGCTGCTCGCCGATGTGTTGCGGCGCCTGGTGGAGGAACGCGTTAGCGTGCGCGATCTGCGTGCAATCCTCGAGGCATTGTCGGCCATCGGTGCGGTCGAGAAGGATCCGCTCAACCTGGCGGAGTTCGTACGTTCGCAGCTGCGCCGCCCCATCACGCACGCTCTGACCGGCGGCGAGCGCGAGCTTCGCGTCGTGCTGCTCGACTCTCCCATCG
Source organism: Polyangiaceae bacterium (assembly GCA_035634435.1). Lineage (GTDB taxonomy): Bacteria > Myxococcota_A > Polyangia > Polyangiales > Polyangiaceae > PMG-095. Next base: position 6,977 of record DASQDA010000794.1, on the reverse strand, counting down.
AGGAGACGATCCGCACGTCCGTTCAACGCACCGCCGCCGGAAGCTTCCTCGCACTGGCCCCTGCAGCAGGCCGGGACGTCGTCGCTGCCGTGCGCCGCGCGCTGGCGCAGAGTCCGGAGGCGCGGCCCGTTCTTCTCACTCAACCTGATATTCGCCGCTTCGTCAGGAAGCTGCTCGAAACGGATCTCAACGAGCTGACGGTCGTCTCCTATTCCGAGCTGCTCCCGGAGATCGCGATCCGTCCCATTGGTCGTGCCGTGCTCAGCGCGTGAGCAACGCGGCCGTCAGCAGCCCTGCTAACGCTGGACGACCATGCGGCGTGGCATGACGCCGCTCTGCTCGATGAGCTTCTTGGCTTCCTTCTGCAGCAGCGGGTGGGTGCGCTTCACCATGAAACCCATCAGCAAGCGCACGTCCTGCGTCAGCAGCTTCTTCAGTACTCGGCGCATTCCTTTGACGTCGCCCACGTGCGCGTAAGCGTAGGCGTAGGCGCGATAGAGCTGCGGCCGGAGCTCCTGAAACGTGCCCTCCTCGGGGTCGAACAGGCCCAGCGTCTCGAGAGCCTTCTTCGCCAGGCCACTACGCGCCCAGGCCTCGGACGACACCGCGGCCATCATCGCTCGCGAACGTGGCTCTTGATGGCGGCTGAGCTCGATCGCGTCGACCAACAGCCGCGCAGGGCTCACCTCGCCGAGCATCAGGTGAATCATGGCCCGTTGCGCGCGCGCCTCGTCGGCGATGGGAGCCATCACCTTGCCCAAGTTGATCTGCTCCAGCGTTGCCAGCGCCTTGCGCGGGTCCTCCTGGAGCTCGAGCTGAGCCCGGGCGAACACCGCCGCCGGGTCGTTCTTCTTGTACCCAGCTTCGAGCTCGCTGATGGCGGCCTTACGATCCTCCGGATTCTCGACCTGTCGAAGAATGCTCGCCACGCCCTTGGCCTTGCGCGATTGGCGGGCGACCCAGATCAGTAATCCGACGGCGAGCAACGTAATCAGCGTCGGGATCGCGATGAGCACGCCCTTGACGGTGGGCGAATAGACGACGGTCGAGATCAGCCCGCACAGCATCCAGATGGCCAGTAAGGGCAACCCGATGCGCACCAGCAAACCCTTGATCTGCGCTCGCCCGAACGGGTCAGGGGCGTTCGTGGGACGCTGAGCGAGCGGTTGGTTCAGAAGCTCGCGTCGGTCCTTGGCGCCGGGTTCTCTTTGCTCCTGCGCGCGTCGGAGCTTGCGTGTTTCCTTGGCCACGAGAGGGCCTATAGCGCGTCCCCCCTAGCCCCTCAACCGCGAGGGTGCCCCCAGCCACTCATGCGCTGCGTTGCATCCGCAGCCGATCGGACTCGAGTCTACGGTAGGCGTCCCACGCCCGCCGGCGGCAAGAAGCTGTCGGGCGGCACGTCGGGCATCGACTCGAACCTGAAATGATTGAAGATACTCTGGGCGAGGGAGAGCGCAGGCACTGCCAGTAGAGCACCCCAAAGGCCATAGAAGTGCTCGCCAATCAGCAGCGCCATGACCACCAGCACCGGGTGGATCTTGGCGGCTACCCCAATAATCTTCGGATTTAGCAGGTTGGCCTCGATCTGGTGGATCCCGATGATCCACAGCAACACCCACAAGGCCGTCCAGAACCCCTGCGTCAAGCCGATCATCACGGCTGGGATGGAGCTCAGGATCGAGCCGAAGATCGGGACGATGCTCATCACGGCGGCGACGATCGCCAGGATCGGCCAGTACTTCAGATCGAACATCCAGAAACCGATCGCCGAGAAGACGCCGTTCACCGCGCAGATCAGGAGCTGACCGCGAACGACGCCCGCGAGGCCGCGGTCGATACGCCAGACCAGGCGATCGAAGCCGATGCGCGCACGCATGGGCACGAGTGAGCGGAAGAACCCGAGCACGCTCTCGCGGGTGTGCATCAGGTAGCCAGCCACCATTAGCGTCATGAACAGCAGAAACACCCCTCGTGCTATCTCGCTGACGAGAGTGTGTCCGAAGCGCACGAGCGCCATCGCATTGCGCTTGGCGTAGTTGATGAACTCGTCGATTCCCTGCGACGTCAGCTGGCTGACGTTCAGCCTGGACGACGAGCGCGGAATGGCCGGGCCTATGCGCCAGTGGCCCGGACCGTGCTGCACGACATCGACGCCCGTACCCATGCGAATGCGGAATGAGCCGTCTGGCTCGGGTCGCACATCGATCGCCGCGCTGGTGTCCGGCAGGGACTCGGCCTCGACGTAGCCCGCTCGCTCCATCACCCCCTGAAACCAGGCGTCGATCCGCGGCGACCACTGCTGCGACAGCTGGCTCGCGAGCGCCGGCGTATCGCGCAAGAGCTTCATGCCCTCCACGTAGACGCGCGGTGAAATGGCCGCGACGGACACGTAGAGCGTGCCAAAGGTGACGAAGTAAACCAGCAGGATTGCCGCGGCCCGCGGCACGCGCAGCCGCTCGGCACCGGCCACGAGCGGCGTCAGCACGTAGGCGATGATCACCGCCAGGATGAACGGGAGCAGAACCTTTCCGGCCCAGATCAGCACCGCGAGTGTCACCGCGGCGCTGATCGAGAGGAACACGATGCGCCCCCTGGTCCACCCGCTGGAGCGGACCGAGGAGGAGTCGGGGGCGTTCGTCGAGTTCGTGGTCACAGACGTTCGGGGGCTCTACCGAACGCGCGCGTCACTTTTCGACGTCGCCAGCTGGCGGAGCGACGGAGGGCGTCTTCTTCATGCTCTCGAGCTTCTCTTTGAGCACGTCGCCGAGCGTGGCTCCCTTGCCGTGCGACTCACGACGCAAGACCGAGAGATGCTCCGCTTCCTGGCTCTCGCCCGGATTGCGCATCGTGAGGGTGACCCGACGGTCCATGCTGTCCACGTTGGAGATCTCGGCCTTCACGCGCTCGCCACGCGTGACGTTCGCCGCAGCCGGGATCTCGTTGATGGGGATGAGGCCCTCGATGCCTTCCGTCACGCGGACGAACGCGCCGAAATCCGTGACGCTCAGCACCACCGCGTCGTCGACGACGGTGCCGGGCTTGTAGCGGTTCATCAGCTCGGTCCAGGGGTCGTCCCAGAGCTGCTTGACGCCCAAGCTGACCTTCTTCTCGTCGTGGTTGATGCTGAGGATGATGGCCTCGACGTCGTCGCCCTTGTTGTAGACGTCGGCGGGGTTGTTGATCTTGACGGTCCAGGAAAGGTCCGTCTTGTGCACCATGCCGTCGACACCCTCTTCGATGCCCACGAACACACCGTAATCGGTGATGGAGCGTACCTTGCCGCCGATCTTGTCGCCGGGCTTGTACTTGTCGGTGAAGAGCGACCACGGATCGGCCTCGAGCTGCTTGAGCCCCAAGCTGATGCGCTTGCTCTTGGCGTCGACCTCGAGCACCTGACACTCGATCTCCTGACCCATCTCGAGCAGCTTCGAAGGATGCTTGACCTTCTTGGTCCAGCTCATCTCGCTCACGTGAACGAGACCTTCGACGCCGGGCTCGAGCTCCACGAACGCGCCGTAGTCGGTCAGGCTCATCACCTTGCCGCGCACGCGCTTGCCCAGCGGATAGGCCTCTTCCGCGTGGTTCCACGGATCTTCCTGGGTCTGTTTGAGGCCTAGGCTGACACGCTCGGTCTCGGCGTTGTACTTGAGCACCTTGACGGTGACTTCGTCGCCGACCTTGAACACCTCGCCGGGGTGGTTGACGCGACCCCACGACATGTCGGTGATGTGTAGCAAGCCGTCGATGCCGCCAAGGTCCACGAACGCGCCGTACTCGGTGAGGTTCTTGATGGTACCCGTGACCACCATGCCCTCTTCCAGAGTCTGCAGCGTCTTGGCTTTCATCTCGTCGCGCTCGCGCTCGAGCAGCGCGCGACGCGAGAGCACGATGTTGCCGCGCTTCTTGTTGAACTTGATGACCTTGAACTCGTAGGTCTGGCCGATGAGCTTCTCGAGGTTGCGAATGGGCCGCAGATCGACCTGAGAGCCAGGCAGGAAGGCCTTCACCCCGCCGCGGATGGTCACGGCCAAGCCGCCCTTCACGCGCTGGCTGATGGTGCCCTCGATGATCTCGTCGCGCTCGCACGCGCTGGAGATCTCGTCCCACACCTTCATCTTGTCGGCCTTCTCCTTGGAAAGGGAGATGAGGCCATCGTCGCTCTCGCGACTCTCGATGAAGACGTCGACCCGGTCGCCGGCCTTGACCGTGATGTTGCCGAGCGCATCGATGAACTCGTTGCGCTGAATGACGCCCTCGCTCTTGCCACCGATGTCCACGACGACCGAGTCGCGCGTCACCTGCACGACCATGCCGCTGACGATCTCACCTTCACCCCCGATCTCTGCCGTCTCTACGCTAGCTTCGAACAGGGCGGCAAACCCGGAGAGAGAGGTGGTGTCATGGGTGGCGGTTTGGGTGTCAGTCATGGAAGGAAACGTTGCCTCCTGGCGTCGGACTTGTGCGCAAGGCCCGACCGGTTGCAGACTTGCACCGGCCCACGGCCTCACCTTTGGGACGCGTCTGGTAGCGCACCCCGTTCGTCGAGTCAAACGCCAAGCGCGGCAGGCGCGGGCGACTAAGGCTGTTCCGCGCCCAGGAGCGAGCGGGCTACGAGACTGGCGATGCGCTCCATCGCGCTCGCTGGCAGGCCAAGCTGGAGCTCGACCTCGCCGCCCTCGGCCCTCAGCGTGCTCGGTCGGAAAGGCGCCACCAGCGCCGGGTGCAGGCTGCCGGCCCGCTCCAGCAGCGTCCTGACGGCGAGCTCGGCCGCGAGTGCCTCCTCCGCGGGGGGATATCCCGCATGGCCTTCCACCGCAATGACGGAGCCCGCTCGCAGCGTGCCTGCGAGATGCTGCAGCGGTCGAATCAGCCAGGGTTCTGCGATGGTGAACCCTCCTGCACCGCTAGTGAGCTCCTGGCGCGCCGGCCGCATCGCGAGCGCGGAACGCAGGCGCTCCTGGTCCGAGGCCAGGACGAGCGCACCGTCGCTCGCCTGTGCGAACGCTAGACCGTGAGTAGGTATCCAGAAGCGCCCCTCGCGCTCCTCTACCACTTGACCCTCGTCGCGCAGCACGCTGGCCAGGGTGGCTCCCAACCCCACGGCGGGTAGACGTCCCCCAACCGCCAGCAGCCAGTCCCCCTTGGCAGGGCCCAAGGCAAGCAACACCTCACGCACGTCAGACCCCACTCGGATGCCGCGCGCCTCGAGGGCGGCCCGGCGCGGCTTGTTCCGGTTGCCGGCAGCGAGTCGGTCCACCAGTGGGAAGATCGAAGCCCGGAAGGGCTCGTAGATCATCACGTGCGTCAGGTCGAAACGTGCGGCCGCCAGCGCGTCGGCGGGCACGTGCCGCGCGACGGTGGACTGGTAGGCGACGTAGCGGTCGTACACCACATAGGCGAGCCCCAAGCCGAGCGCCAGGAGCACGAGGAAGGCAGTCGCGATCCAGCGAAACCGAATGGATGAGCGCATCAGGGACGGCAGGAGAGTCACGGGGCTGGCACCGTATCACCTGTGCCGCACCCCTCAGCGGACCAGCAGCGAAGTAGCCGTAGGACATCCGCCTCTGGCGCTCGCAACCGAAGCGTCACGAAACGTTCGACCGCCTCGATCTTCGCGCGCTGCAGCCACTGCCCGAGCGGGCCCTCGAGGGCCAGGCTGACGGCCCGCAAGGCTTCGGCAACGGCTGGCGCGCGCTCCGGAGCGTCGAAGCGGAGCTCGGCATTCAGTTCGAAGTAGCCGGAAGCAAGGTCAACGCTCGCTTGCAGGCTTTCGGCGCCGCGCATCAGCTTGGCAACGGAAGGGGCCGTCTCGACCAACCTTGAGCGGAGACTGGGGAGACGAGCTCCGAGCGACACGGAGCCGGTGTCCGGCACTTGCACTCCGCTGTCCGGTTGTCCGCCCTCGATGGTCCTCTCGAGGGCGTCCATCTCGGCGACCGAGCCGAAGATAGCCAGGTCCCCGCTCCGTACGTAGAGCACGGCCGGTGCAGCTCGCTGGGTCGGCGCCGCCCGTTCGTAGCGACGCCAGTCTCCGCCGAGGTCGTGGGGCCCGCGCCACGGAGGAGAGCCGCCGACCTCGGTCGGTAACAACCCCGCGAAGTCGCCGCGCAACACCAAGACGTTGTCGGTAAGCTCGGGCGCAAGCCCGGGACGCACACCGATCCACAAGGTTCGCGTGCGCGCGAGCAGCGAGAGCAGCAGCCGTCGGGTAGCAAAGTCTGGCTCCTCCACCGGGGCGCGCTGCAGCAAACGCTCGAGGTCGCGTTCGGCCTGGAGGCCCAGCACGGCTGCGACGCGGGTGACGTCGACGCGTAGCACGAGGTCGAGGTCCGCCGGAATCAGCCGCGCAGGCTCGCTCACCACGGGCGCGGCGGGGGGCGGCGGCAGGCGCTCACGTCCGCCAGCGCAGCCCGGCAGCGTCAACAGCAGCCCGAGCAGCAGCGCTCTCATGAAGAAGGTTGGGCCGCCGCCATTCGAGCTTCGACGCGCCGCACCTCTTCGACGATGCGCTCCACAACGGCTTCGATCTCCAGGCTGGAGCTGTCAACGACGGTCGCATCCGGCGCTTGGCGAAGCGGAGCGATGGGTCGGGAGCTGTCCCGCGTATCGCGCTCGATGACCTCGCGTTTCACCTCTTCGAGCGAGGGGGTTTCGCCGCGGGCCACGAGCTCGTCGAAGCGCCGCTGAGCTCGAATGCCCACACTGGCCGTCAGGAAGAACTTTGCTTCGGCGTTCGGGAACACCACGGTCCCGATGTCGCGCCCCTCCAGGACGACCCCTCCGTCCCTGCCGGAGGCACGCTGTAGCTCGAGCAGCGCCGCGCGCACGCCCGCGACCGCCGACACTTGGCTTGCGCCTTGGCTGATCTCCTGTGTGCGGATGGCGGCGGACACGTCCTCGCTGTCCAGCAACACCCGCACCGAGCCGTCCGAGGCTCGCTCGAGCCTGACGGCAGCGGAGCGCTCCAGCTCGGCCGC
>DASQDA010000793.1:0-6813 GCA_035634435.1 Polyangiaceae bacterium | reverse complement strand
GCAGCGGAGCGCTGGTGCGTGATTCGACGCCGATCAACACGGCTTCGTCGGTGAGATAGCCGCGCATGCGTCCGCCGAATACGGCGAGAGCGCGCGCCAGCTTGGCAGAGAGCGGCAGACCTCCAGCGTCCAGCACGGCGCGCACATCGCCCGCCAGCAACCCGGGGATATAGCTCGAGTCTGGCAGCTGACTCGACGCTCGGCCGCGCACGAAATCCGTAGCGCGCGTGGCCGGCGCCCGCAGCTTGCCCCCGCCGGCGTCGAAAGCTGCTCGCTCGATCACGCGCTGCAGCTCCACGCCGCCGAGCGGACCACTGTAGCCCGCCCGCTCCCAATCTTGCGGCTCGACCCCGACCACCAATCCCGAGTTGGCGAAAGGGGAGTCCCGGCGCGACAGGCTCATGCCATTGACCACCACGCCACCTGGCTCGGTCGCCGCGGGCACGACCCAGCCACCCGGGCACATGCAAAACGAGAACACTCCCCGCCCGTCGACCTCCTCTGCCAGGCGATACGCGGCGCTCGGCAGCTTGGGGTGGCCCGCGTGTGGGCCGTACTGGATCTTATTGATGAGGGGTTGCGGATGCTCGATGCGCACGCCCAGAGCGAAGGCCTTGGCCTGCAGCGTCAGGCCATGATGCAACAGCAGGCTGAAAATATCACGGGCTGAATGCCCGGTCGCAAGCACCACCGCCTCCGCAAGGTGCTCGCTGCCGTCCTGCAAGCGCACGCCACACACCCGCCGAGCGCTGCCGCTACCCTCGATCAGCAAATCGACCACGCGAGCGCCAAAGACGAACTCGGTGCCCGCCGCCGTGAGGCGCTCGCGCAGCGCCGTGACGACCTTGGGAAGCCGATTGCTACCGATGTGCGGGCGCGCTTCCGTGAGGATTGCCTCGGGCGCGCCGTTGCGCGCCAGCACGGCCAGCACGTCGCGGACGCTGCCGCGCTTGTGGGATCGGGTGTAAAGCTTTCCGTCGCTGTAGGTGCCAGCTCCCCCCTCGCCGAAGCAATAGTTGCTGTCGCCGTCCACGCTGCCAAAGCTGTTGAGCGCTTTGAGGTCGTGACGCCGGGGCTGGACTGGCTTGCCGCGATCCAGCACGCGCGCGCCCACTCCGTGCCGCGCCAGCTCGTGCGCGCAGAACAGACCAGCAGGTCCATCGCCGACGATGAGCACGCGTCGGGTCTCCGCCACGGCAACGGGGTCGAGCCGTGAGGCATCGGACGCGTCGGGAGACGCAAAGCCCACCAGCAGGTGGAAGCGAATGCCGCCGCGCCGCGCGTCGACCGAGCGCTTGAGCAACACGACCTCGGGTAGCTCTTCGGCTTTGCGTCCCAGCTTGCGTGCAGCGTGCTGGCGTAGCGTTGCCGCGTCCTCCGGCTCATCGAGTCCGAGCTCGAGCGCAAGCTCGCTCGGCAGCCCTTTGCTGGCTGCTGCGCGCGAGCCCGTCGAGGCCAGCTTCTGCGCGGGCTGTTCAGCGGATATCACGCCGCAGGTCGATCACCGGGAGACCCGGCGTGCTTCTCGCCGCCCGCGGCCCGCTAAAGACGCCTCGATGTGGCAAGCACTCACTACTGCGAGGCGACGCCCAGCACGACGTAGACGCGGCCGTTGCCGGCGTTCGCGCTGGCATCACCGAGGGCCAGATCCCCGAGGCCATCGCCGTTGACGTCGCCCGCAAAGGTGACGCTGTCGATGCTGCCCTCGCTCGCCGCTGAGATGGAGTAGCCGGCCGATGAGAGCGACGCCAGGTTCACGTCGGTGTGACCGGAGGGCTTGCCGTAGACGAGATAGGCCCGCGAGCTCTCTGCGAACAAGACGTCCGCCAGGAGATCGCCATCGACGTCCCCGCCCCCATCGACCAGCAGACGGGTCGCCTCCGCCGTGAAGCCGGCAATGCGCCAGCCGGTCGCCAGCGTCGAGGGCGGACCAAACACCACCCGGCAGTAGAGAACACCATCGCAATAGACGACGTCGGCGGCGCGGTCGCCATCCACGTCTCCGGCGCTGGCCACGGCGCCCTCGGCCATGCTGGAGCCGCGCAGCAACGACCAACCGCCCTGCGTGCCATCCGGCGTGAGCTCGGACAAGTCGGCTGGATACGACTTGCCACCCAGCAGCAAGGCAAACTGCGAGAGCGAAGCGAGGAACAGCTCGGGGTAACCGTCGCCGTTCAGGTCGGGGCTGGGGGCCAGGTCCAGCGGGAAGCGGTCATCGGGCAGACCGCCGCGGACCCCGAAGGCAGCCACGTCGAGCACGCTTGCGCTGCCGGTCCAGCTCGCATCTCCGAGCACGATGTGCAGCCATCCGTAAGGCCCGCTGCGCGACGACACCACCAGATCCGGGGCCCCGTCCAGGTCCAGATCACCCACACCTCGCACCACGCGGCCCACGCCCCGCTGGGTAGCGTCACCCTCGAGTGTGAATGCCCGCGACCCCGGTAGTGTCGTGCCTCCCGACAGCCCGCCCGTGAAGACGACGTAAGCGCGCCCGCTGCCTCCTTCGGCGCCAAGCACCAGATCGGCGCCGCCATCGCCGTCCAGGTCGCCGAGCGAGCTCAGGGAGCGCCCCAGCGCCTCGCCCGCCGTTCCGCTGAACGAGACGAAGCGCTGCTCGCTCGTGCGCGCCGGCAAGGCAGAAAGCTCGAGCGGGTCGAGGTCATTCTTGCCAAACACGACGTACGCGACCCCCGCTCCATCGTTTGCTCCGGGAGCGCCAAGCAAGAGATCGTCCAGATCATCGCCGTTCACGTCCGAGGCCCCTGCGAGCGACGCACCCAGCGCGTCCCCCGGCGCGCCGTCGAGCACGAAGCCGCCCACACCCTCCGCGACCGCATCCAGGTCGATGTCCGTAGGCACGACCAGCACCTCGACTTCGGCGCTCGCCTTCACCGCGTTGGCATTTTGCACCGTGTAGGACAGCACGTAGCGCCCGAAGAAGCGCGGGGGTGGAGTGAAGTCGAAGCGACCATCGGGGCGGATGCTGAACACGGGCTCGAGCTCGGAAGGCAGGCTCGCGTTGCTCCCGTAGCGGACGACCTCGAGCCCGCCCAGCGGCGCGTCATTGGCGAGCAACCCGGCGGGGGCGAGCAGCGTGAGCGACTCGCCCTGCAGCATGATGAATCGATCGGCGCTCGGCTCGGGCGTGGTGGTGCTGCCACGGCCGCCATTCGGGCCACCCGTCGTCCCAGCCGCCACCGTGCCCGCACTGCCGCCCATTCCGCCACCTGAGCCGCCGTTGCCCGACGCACCGGTCGGCGGCTCCACGTCGAACGTTGTGAGCGGGCAGGCCACCAGCACGAGGCTCAGCGAGGCCAGAGCGAAGCGAGCAGACCAGCGCCGCGTGCGCCGCCGCCACCCCATCAGAACTCGCCTCGCGCGCCCCACGTCCCGCTTCCGTACCACAAACCAACGCGAGCCGCGCCCGGGTCGGTCAAGTCCTTGGCCGTCAGATACAGCACAACACCGCCTGCCGCGAGCGCCGCGCCTGCAGCCAGACCGACTGTAGCAATCGTCTTATTGGACTCGTACGTGTCGACGTCGGACTGCAGTGCTGCAGGGCAGCGCGCCGCCGGGCACCTTTGCTGCAGGTCCGCTTGATTGCCGAGCGCCAGGAGCCCGAATACCCCGCCCGTTATCAACGTGGCGCCCCCGACGCCCATCGCCACGAAACCGAGCACGCGCTGGCCGCCGCCCGGCTGGGGTACCAACGAACGATCCAGCGGCGCAGAACGCCCCTCGTCGACGGCTGACCTGGACGCGTCAGGAATGGGAAAGCGTAGCGTCACCACGTGTTGCTCGCCTTCGCGAAGGCTCTTCCGCGCTTCCGCTCGGCGCCCACGGTAGCTGGCAACGACGTGAAGCTCTCCAGGGTCGACCGGGCGCTGCGTCGCGAACCAACCCGCGTTGACCGGTCGCCCATTGAAGGAAAGCTTCACCTCCTCGCGCGGCGCGCCCTGAATTTGGACCTGCACGTTCGGGATACGGGTGAGCAGCTGCTCGCGCTCGAGGGCAGCCTGCGCGCGCTGGGCGCTCTCCTCGCCCGAATCAGCCGAACGGCCGCCTTGTGTGAGCTCCGCGTACCGCTCCGCTGCTTCGACCCACTGCCTTTCGCGCAGCAAACTCCGCGCGACCCACAAGCCATAGCTCGGGGAGCCCGTGGCGCGGTACGCACGTTCGTACTGCTCACGCGCCGCCGCCGTCTGGCCGGAGCGCGCCAGGGCTTCCCCTTCCCGCGCCCATTGCTCGGCCGTCGGATCGCGCTTGTCCTGTGCCCGAGCCTCGGTGCACACGCCTGTGGTCATCAACAGCAGGAGAGCGCCGACTGCGCGTGCGTCATTCACGGTTCCACGACTCCCTTGCGGCTCTCCCGCCCGCGGGAGGTGGTACCGCGAGAAGGCATCTACGTGAGCAGCCTCGTTACGGGAGGCGTCTTCCTTCTAGCAGACACTCCGTAACGAGGAGGCTGGTGTCAAACGGCCGACAGCGAAATCGGCGCAGCCGCCACGTGGAGGGAGGCGCCGAAAAGCGTTGCTTTTCTGGCGAGACCAGGACGCTAGGTATGGGAAGGCCACCCTCCCGCGGCAGCGCCGGTCAGCGCTCGGGCGACGGGAGGTGATGAACCGAGGCGCTTCCCTGGGGAAGGGCCCCCAACGCAAGGTCTCCCAGATGGGCGTGGTGGGTGAAAAAAAGAACTTGGACTCGACGGCCGAGCTCACCCAGCACTTCGAAGCCCGCACGTGCGCGTGCGTCGTCGAAGTGGATGAACGCATCGTCGAGCACGAGCGGCAGGGGTGCATTGCTCTCCAGATAGCGTTCCAGGCTGGCGAGGCGCAGGGCGAGGTAGAGCTGGTAGCTCGTACCCTCGCTGAGCTCCGGGACCAGGAGCGCCTTGCCGTCGTCCCGGACGCACTCGATCACGCGCTGGTCGAGCCCAGTGCGCAGGCCTCGATAGTGTCCCAGCGTTAGCCGTGTAAAAAGAGCGGACGCTCGTTGCAGCACTGGTCCCTGGTGACGCTCCTGGAAGCGTGCCACCTCCCGCGTCAACAAGGCGCGAGCGAGGTGCAGTCGGGCGTAGACGAGCGAGCTCTCCCGAATATCTGCCGCCACGGCGGCGAGCCGCTGGGCAGCGTCGGCAGCGGCATCGCCCCCGAGGCGCGACAAGCCGAGCTCGAGCGACTCGACCTGACGGCGCGCGTCGTAGAAGGCATCGTCGATGCGCTCGAGCTCGTCCTGGATCTGCAACTTGCGTGCGACGATCTCGTCGCGCGCGACCGTCTGCACCTCACGGGCAAGATCCTCGGCGCTGCGTCCTTCGCCCGCAGCCGCAAGCTCGCGCTCTGCCTCCGCGAGCTGCACGCTGAGCGCCGCGGCGCGCGTGGCCGTTGCCTCCCATTGGACCAGCTCAGCTGGGTCCCCGACGCCCGACAAGCGCACGAGCTCGCGCAACTCTCGTTCGGCGTCCTCACGCGCCGCCTGGGCGTCGCCAAGCCGCTGGGAAAGCTCCTGGACGTCGCTCTGGATACTGAGCCGCTCGCGCGCTCGTTCCACCGCCTCGCGCTCGCGCTCGAGAAATGCGACGGCGGCAGCCTCCGGGGGGGAGGTCGCGAGGTCAGGCGCGTGAGCCCGTGCCAGGGCCAGCACGCGGCTCTCGAAACGCTCGACGCGCGCGCGGAGCGTTGCAACCTCGGCCTCGAGCGCCGGCAGAGCCTCGAGCTTTTCCGCTAGCGTCGAGAGCGCCTCGAGCAGAGCCCCGACATCGCTGGCGACGAGATCCGAATCCAGCCCCAGAGCGGCAAGCACCGCGGTAAACTCGGCTTTCCAGGCGCTCAGCGCGCCTCGATGGCGGACGAGCTCGGAGTCCACCTCCGCGAGCTTGACGCCATCCGCGGCTCGAGAGCGCAGTGCCTCGTCGCGTGCGCGTCGCTCCGCCCGCGCCGAATCAGCGCTCTGCTCGGCCGCCTTCAGCAGCGTGGTCAAGCTTTCCTTTTCGGCGCCGCTGCGTCCGAGCGCCCGCCGCAGGCCGCTCCGCTCGCGTTCCGCGTCCGCCTCGGTATCAGCCAGTTTGCGCCGCAACGTGACCAGCTCTTCGGCTTGGCGGCTCGCTTCACGCTGCTGGTTGAGCCAGGCACGCATCTCCGCAGGCGGTAGCGGGGCGACGCCACTTCGTACCCAAAGCGCCGCGTACGCGCTTCGAGCTTGCTCCAGTTGGTCGCGGGCAGCACCCAGCGCCGCTGCGACGTTCTCCGTCTCCTGCTGAGCGGCCGAGAGCTCCGCGCGCTGGGTCGCCAGCTCCGCTACGCGGGTAGCCTCGCGGCGCAGGCGATCGGCGAGTGTGTCTGCGCCGGCGACCTGCTCGCGCACCACGTCGATCATGCCCGGCGGCGAGCTGCGCCCGGCGGAAGCCAGCTCCGCGAGCTCCGTCAGCTTCGCATCGCGCAGGGCTCGCGCTCGCTCGAGATCGTGCTCGCTCGGAACCTCGCCCGTGAGCTCGATACGTTCGATCTCCTTGCGCGCGGTTCGGGCCCGCTCGCGAAGCTCCGCCTGCCGCTCCTGCAGGCGTTCCTCGTGGGCTTCCAATTTGTCGAGCTCGCGGCCAAAGCGCTCGAGGCTGGCATCGCTCGGCACCGCGAGCTCTTGCAGCGGGACGTCGCCCCGCGGCGCAGGTAGCAAGCGGCACACCAGCATCGACACTGCGCTCTCGCGCGTTTCGATGGCGCGGCGGAGCTCGAGCGCACGCACCTCGACGTCAGCCGAAGCACGCGCGGCGTCGATGGCCCGGGCAAGCTCGAGAAAGCCATCGTCGGTGCTCGA
>DASQDA010000792.1:0-27427 GCA_035634435.1 Polyangiaceae bacterium | reverse complement strand
GTTCGCGGCGCGGCTGCGCCGCGTGGCCAAGGCCGACCTGAAAAAGCGCGTGGACGATGCGATCGAAATGACCGAGCTCGGTGACGTGCGGCGTCAGCTCGTGGGCACGCTGTCACACGGCTACCGCCAGCGTGTCGGCATTGCGCAAGCCATCGTGCACCGACCAGAGTTCGTGGTCCTCGACGAGCCCATCGGCGGCCTCGACCCCGTCCAGATCGTGGAGATGCGTGAGCTGGTTCGAAGCTTACGTGGCGCCCACACGGTGATCGTTTCTAGCCATATCCTTTCGGAGGTGAGTGAGACGTGCGACCGCATCTTCGTCATCGAAGAGGGGCGTATTGCCTGGTCGGGAACCGAGAAACAACTGGCCGCCGAGTTCGGTGCAGGCATGCAAATCGAGCTCACCGTGCGCGCGCCGAGCGAGGCGCGCGTGCTGGAAGTGCTGCGCCCCGTGCCGGGAGTGCAGAGCAGCGAAATCGTCGATCCCAGTGAAATCGGGAGTGGCGTGCTGACGCTGCGGATCGCGTCGGACAGCGACGTGCGGGAAGCCGTGTGCCGCGCGTTGGTGACGGCGGACATTGCCATCCTACAACTGCTGCGGCGCAAGGAGCTCGAGAGCATGGTGCTCAAGCTACTGGGCGGCGACGATGCGGCTGCTGGCCGTCGCACGCGGCGCCGCCACGAACGCGAAGCGGAAGCCGCCCATGCTCACTCCGGCGCTGCCGCCAGCGTGGAGGCTACATGAGTCAGGCACTACTGATTGCGCGACGCGAGCTCTTCGCGTACCTGCGCTCGCCGCTGGGCGCCGTTATCATAGCTGGCGCGCTCCTCATCAACGGCGTCTTGTTCTACTGGGAGGGCCTCACTCAGAAGTTGCTGTCTGTCGAGGTCTTACAGAAGTTCTTCTATAATACGAGCGGCGTCACCATGGCCGCGGGGCTGTTTCTCTCGATGAGGCTGCTTGCCGAGGAGCGACAAACCGGAACGCTGGTGTTGCTAAACACGTCGCCGGTTCGCGACTCGCAGATCGTGTTTGGCAAGTTTTTGTCGGCGTTCGGCATGCTCGCCTTGCTCACGTTGCTGACCGCGTACATGCCCGCGTTGATCCTGGTGAACGGGAAGGTGAGCTTCGGTCACATTCTGGTCGGTTACCTGGGGCTCTTGCTGCTTGGTAGCGCCGCCATCGGGGTTGGGCTGTTCGGCTCGGCGCTCGCGCGCTCGCAGATTGTCGCCATCATCCTTTCAGCGGCCATCCTCGCGGTGTTGGTGCTGCTGTGGGCGGTCGCGCGATCGGTGGACCCGCCCCTCAATCGCTTCCTGTCCTCGTTGGCGCTGCACCACGACAACTTTCGCCCGTTCATGCTCGGGCGTCTGGAGGTCGGGTGCGTCGCCTACTATGCGGTCGTTACCTATTTCTTCTTACTCGCATCCACCAAGGTGCTGGAGGCTCGACGATGGCGATAAGCACCACACCGGCGGAAGCTCCCGTCCGGGCGCCTGTTGCGCCAAAGGGCAAGAGCGCCCCACTCTGGATCTTCGGAATGTATCTGGCCGGTCTCGTGCTCGTCTACACGGGCGAGCGTGTCCTTTCCGGCGTGGAGCGTGGCGCGGGCGCCGTCACGACCCTGGGCATCGTGCTCGCGCTTGCCTCGACCGTCCTGCGGTTTTCACCGCGCTTTCGCAGCGGCGGTGAGCGCCGCTCGATCGAATCGCTGCTGGCCGGGCTTTCCGTCGCGGGGCTACTGGGACTGCTGATCTACTTCGCGACGTCCGATTTCGGCGCGGCGCGCCTTGGCCTCGAGCGACTGCCGATCGAGCGCCGCACGCGCATCGAAGAGCTCGCACGTGTCATCTGGGTGTCGCTGATCGCCGTCAGTGTGGTGACGATGGTCTTCGCCGAGACCGCGCTCCGCCCCATGCGCAACGCGGAACGGCCTGAAAGCCGCCGTGTGCGTTCTGCGGCCGCCGCGGGCCTCGCGCTCACCATGGCGGGTATCTACGGCTCGTTGTTCGTGTATGCGGCGAGTGGTCTGGGCTGGAAGGCGGACTACTCGTACTTCAAGACTTCGAAGGCGAGCGACTCGACGCGCCAGTTGGTGAAGTCAATCACCGGGGATCCCATTCGCGTCGTGGCCTTCTTTCCCGAGGTGAACGAGGTCCGCGCGGAGGTCGAGAGCTACTTGCGCGCGGTGGTCAAGGACGCGCCGAAGCTGAAGCTCGAGGTGCACGATCGGCTGCTCGTGCCGAAGCTCGCAAAGGAGCTGCGGGTCACGCAAGACGGCGTCATCATTCTGTCGCGCGGTGGCGTCAATCAAACGCTCAACGTCGGAGCCGAGCTCGAAAAGGCGCGCGGTAACCTCAAGACGTTGGATCGTGATTTTCAGGAGCAGCTCGTCAAGATCGCGCGTGCGCGCAGGACGGCGTACCTCACCGTGGGTCACGGCGAGCTCAACGACTCAGCGCGTGCTCGCTCCGACGCACCGGGTCGGAGCGCTCAGGTCATCCGCACCTTGCTCCAGAAGCAAAACTTCGTGGTCAAGGACCTTGGCCTCGGGCAGGGGCTCGCCAACGACGTGCCGGACGACGCCAGTGTGGTGCTGGTGCTCGGCCCGACGGCGCCGCTTTCACGCGAGGAGCTGGCGGCGCTGGGCCGCTACGGCGAGCGTGGCGGTAAGCTCATCCTGGCGCTGGACGCTGACGCCATTGCTTCCTCCGACTCCGTTGCCGGAGCGGGCGTCGACAGCCTGCCGGCCAGCCCCGCGCCCGCTGCAGACATGGCCAATGCGCCCCCAGCTGGCGGCGGCACGGGCGGAACGCCGGGCACGCAGGCGCCCGTCGGGGCGGCAACCACGCAGGCGGCGAGCTCTGCTGCAGCCAGCGTGCACGACGCGCTAGCTCGCGTGGTCGGACTGAAGTTCTCGGGCGAAGTGCTCGCCAACGAGAAGCAACACGTTCGCGTTCGCTACAACGACTCCGATCGAACGCGACTCGTCAGTAACACGTTCTCTTCGCATGCCTCGGTGTCCACCTTGAGCCGCAATGCGCCCCGGGCGGCCGTGGTGATGTTCGGAGCGGGCAGCCTCGCGCTGGCCGACGGCAGTAAAGCCAAGGTCGATTTCACGGTGCGCTCGATGGCCGGCACGTTCCAAGATCTGAACCGCGACTATTCGCAGCAAAGCGACAAGGAACGCGCCGAGGTGTTCAACCTAGCGGCAGCAGTGACGCGACCGCTGAGCGCGCCTGCCGCGGCAGCGGCTCCCGCCAAACCCGAGCCCGGCAAGAAGGCGCCTCCGAAGGAGGAACCCAAGGAGATGCGCGCCTTCGTGATCACCGACGCAGACGCTTTCTCTGATTTCGTCATGGGGGAAGTGGTCGGCAACCAAGTGCTGTTCGTGGACGCGGTGCGCTGGCTGGCTGGTGACGAAAGCGTCCAGGGTCTGCCGAATACGGAAGAGGACGTGCGCATCGAGCACACCAAACAGGGCGATTTGGGCTGGTTTTACGCAACTATCTTTGGCGCTCCGAGCTTGGTGCTGGGCATCGGGTTGCTCATCAGCCGTCGCTCGCGTGCCTCCGGAGTGCGGCGATGAAGAGCTTGTTGTTTCACGGTGCGCTGCTCGCGGTGGCCAGCGTGGTCTCGCTCGGTGTGTGGACGCGCGACGAAGAAGGCGACGCGCCCAAGACGGCGACGGTGGAGGTCTGGGGGGGCTCACCCGAGGCCGTGGAGAGCGTTTCTTACGAAACCAAACAACGTAAGGTGCGGCTGGAGAAGCGCACCGACGAGGCGGGGCGCTGGTACGTCGCGCGCTTCGAGAAGCAGGATGAAGCGCCTTTCGTGCACCCGCCGATCGATGGCGCTCCTACGCCGCCGCCGCCGCCGCCAGGGCCGCGTCAGACGCAAACGTTCGTCGCCGTGAAGGCAGCCGATGTCCTGGTCCAGAGCTTGGCTCCGCTGCAAGCGCTGCGCGCGGTCGGCAAGGTGGCGCCAGCGCGCGCCGCCGAGTTCGGTTTGGATAAGCCCGAGGGCACCCTCCGGCTCCGCATCGGCGGGAAGGAGCAAGTGCTCACCGTCGGTGCTCCCACACCGGGTGGCGGCGAGCGCTACGCGAAGTACGCCGCGTCCGGGGAGGTGTTCGCGATCTCCAGTGAGCTCACCGACACGCTGGTAGCTGCGGACACGCGCCTGATGGAGCGCGACCTCCACGGCTTCAGCGAGGACGAGGTCACGCGCGTGCGACTGCTCAAAGGCGCCAAGCAACGCGAGCTGGTGCGGGTCGCGGACAAGAAGGACGCCTGGGCCGACGCTGCCACCCCCACGAAGGCCGACGAGACACTGGTCAACTGGATGACCAAGCTGTCACGCGTGCGGGTCACGGAGTATGTCGAGAAGCCGACAAGCCCGCTCAGCCCAGATGCTGCGGTTATTCGCGTCGAGTATCTCGCAGGCTCACGACAACTGGGCTACCTGGAGCTCTACAAGCAGCCGGGCCAGCAAGGGGCCTCCGACTACCTAGCCCGCACGGAGTACGTGCGCTGGCCCGCGAAGGTGCTGGCGAGCGCCGCCGAGCAGGTAGACCGCGATCTCGCTTCGGTCCTCAAGTAATCAGCGTTTGCTCGATCACAACGTCTGGGCTGGCTTCAGCACGATCGCAGTCTGCACCCAGGAGCAGGAGGGCGACGGGTCAGCCCAGCTGAAGTTACGGTTGCCGGCTGCTGCGATAGGGCCGTAATAGCCCGCCGCTACGCCGGGGTTGCCGCTCGCGGTGGTCTGCTGCGTCACCGTCTGCATGCTGGTCGCCAGCGCCGCGGGTGTTGCAGTTCCGTCGAGC
Organism: Polyangiaceae bacterium; assembly: GCA_035634435.1. Taxonomy (GTDB): domain Bacteria; phylum Myxococcota_A; class Polyangia; order Polyangiales; family Polyangiaceae; genus PMG-095. The sequence goes on along the minus strand of DASQDA010000792.1, from coordinate 22,598 downwards.
GCTAGCAGACCATAGATGAAGGCGCCCGGCGTGACGGCCAAGGGCGTCACCACCGCGCCCATGCAGCTGCTGCCGGTCGTCACCCCAGTGGGCCCCACCCCGGAGGTACGTTCGACGCCGCGGAGCTCCAAGATGTCGGCAACCAAACCAAAGGTGTTCTGCGGGCTGGCAGCCCCGACGACGAGCTCGTACGTTCCCGCCGCGTCGGGCAAGGCGTCCTCGGAGAGGTAGTAGATACCCGAGTAGACTTGCCCGTTGGCCAACTCGCGAGCGGGAGCGAGCGCAACGCCGTCGTAAGTCACTTCCCGGGGTCGCACGGCGCCTGGATTTCCGCGCCCGCCCACCCCGACCACCAGCATCCGGTAGTTGCCAGCCGGGTTTCTGAGCAAATGATTGCGCCGCAGGTCGGCTCCGTCGACCGCAGTGGCGGCAGTGGTCGCTACGACCGAGATATTCAAACTGGCGCGACAGGCGCTGTTTACGCAAAAGGGCGTGGCGGCGCCGCATTCAGTGCCGCACGCGCCGCAGTTGAGCGGGTCGTCGGTCACGTCGTGCTCGCACCCGTCGGCCACGCTGTTGTTGCAGTTGCCGAAGCCGGCAGCGCAACGGATGGCGCACGTGCCGCCGTTGCAGGACGGCGTGCCATTGCTCCCGCTACATACGTTCTTGCACGAGCCGCAGTTGTTGATATCCGTGCTCACGGGCAGCTCGCAGCCGTCGACGTGGCTCGGGTTGCAGTTGTCCCAGCCCGTCTGACACGTGCCGACCTGGCAATTGCCGGCTACACACTGATGCTGCGACGTATTGGGCAGAGCGCACACCACGCCGCAGTCGCCGCAGTTCAGCGGCGAAGTGATCTCCGTCTCGCAGCCGTTCGAGGGCTTGTTGTCGCAGCTCTTCCAGCCACTTGTGCACGCGGGCGAGCAGGAGTTGACAGGAGTGCCTGCCTTGCAGGTGTTACTCGTGACATGTACGTCCTGGGTCTGGCAGGTGTCGCCGCACGTCTCGCAGTTTGCGTTGGTGCCGATGGCGGTTTCGCATCCCGGGATGCTGCTGTTGCAGTCGCTGAAGCCGGGTGCGCACTGACTCACACTGCAAACGCCAGTGGAGCACGTGGCGGTCGCGTTCGACACCCCACAAGGGATGCCGCACCCGCCGCAGTCTGTCAGCGTTCGAACGTTCGTCTCACAACCGTTCTTGGCTAGCGCTTCATCGTCGCAGTCGTCGAACCCCGGCGTGCAGCCAACCACCGCACACTCGCCGGTAGCACAGGAGGTCGTCGCGTTGTTCCTGCTGCACTCGGTGCCGCAGGCGCCACAGTGCTCTGCGCTGTCCAGTGGCGTCTCACAGCCGTTTTGCTTGATTCCGTCGCAGTCCCCCCAGCCGACCGCGCAGGTGGGCGTGCAACCCTGTGAGCCGCAGGACGTGGTCCCATGCTCATTGCTGCACGCTTCGTCACAGCTGGTGCAATCGGCGGTCGTGCCGAGCGGGGTCTCGCAACCATCCGCCGCAGCGTCGTTGCAATCAGCCCATTGAGCGTCGCACGATTGCGGCTCGCAGACGCCCTGCCTGCAGCGACTCGTGCCGTTGGGGTAGTAACACGCGTTGCCGCAGCCGCCGCAGTGCGCAGCATCGCTCCGGGTATCCGTCATGCAGTCGTCCGCGCCGGGGCTACAGCTGGCGAAGGGCGCGGTGCAGGTGGAGATCCCGCAAGTCCGGTCATTGCAGGCAGGGCTGCTGCCTTCCGGGGCCGTGCAAGCTCGGTTGCAGCCACCGCAATGCGAGGTGCTGATGCGGGTGTAGGCCTCGCAGCCGTCCAGCACGCCATTGGCACAATCGGCGCGGTCCGCATTGCACCGGATGGCGCAGCGGGCGCCCTCGCAGGAGGCGGCGCCGCCGTTGCTGCTGCACTTGGTCTTGCAGTCGCCGCAGGTAGCCGGCGAGGAAAGATCGGCCTCGCAACCGTTGCTTGCGTCCCCGTCACAATCCTCGAAGCCGACGTCGCACTTCGACACCTTGCAAATGCCGGCGTCGCAGGCGGGGGTTGCGTGATCCAGCTCACAGCTCGCGCCACAGCTGCCGCAGTCCTCTACCGTGCTCAGGATGTTGGTCTCGCAACCGTCCTGGGGCTCCTGGTCGCAATCTTGATAGCCGCTCGCGCAGATTGGTTGGCACACCGAATTGGTGCAGCGCGTGCTGCCATGCTCGTTGCTGCAGGTGACGCCGCACTCGCCGCAATGTCGCGTCTGCGAGCGGGTCTCCGCCAATTGGCCGACGCGCGTATCTACTTCGCAGCCTGTGTGGCTGTTGCGATCGCAATCTGCGAAGCCGTCGTCGCAGGTGAGGCGGCAAGCACGCTCGCTACAGCTGGCTTCTGCGTTCTCTGTGCTGCACCGCGTGGTACACAAGGCGCAGTTTGCCGCGCTGGTGAGGTCGGTTTCACATGCCGTTGCTGGGTTGTCGTCACAGTCGGCGCGCTCGGGGGGGCAGTCGAGCGGGGTACAAGCGCCACCACGACAGAGCTCGCCGCTAGGGCAGCGCGCGCCGCACTCACCGCAGTGCAGCGGGTCATTGGCAAGGTCGACCTCACAGCTATTCTTGCTGGCGCCATCGCAATTCGCCCGCCCCGGCGGGCAGCCGTCACCGGGGCCACAGCTGCCGTTGATACAGGCCTGACCGTCGGCACAGGCGCTGCCACAAGCACCGCAATGCAGCGGCTCGGTGGCAAAATTCACGCAAGCGTCCTCGCAGCATTGAAAGCCGTTCGGGCAACCCGCGTCGTTCGAGCACCGCGGCACGCAGGCGCCGTCCTCGCAGACCGTTCCCAGCGAGCACTGGTCTCCGCTTGTGCAGCCGCTGCACAGGTGCGTGTTCGGCTCGCACGTCAGCGCGTTGGCGCAGTCCGCCGCGGCCCTGCAACCCACCACGCAGCGGTTGTCGGCACCGCAGTAGAGGCCCGTTCCGCAACGTTCGGCCGTGACTTCCAGCTGTGGTAGACACTCCACACAAAGCCCGGCACGCACGTCGCACAGTTGCGTCGCCGAGAATCCTCGGCAGTCGCGATCCGTGTCGCAGGTTGGAACCATGGGCGCCGGCCCAGCGCCTGCTCCGCCGCCTTCCGGGAAACGGTAATCCGGTATTCCACACGCCGCCGATAGCCCCAGGACAAACAGGGTGAGGACCAGTGCGCGGACAACCCCGCGCCGGCGAGAAGCGGCCATCTACCCACGAGTATAGACAACGGAGGTTCGCCGTCACCCATTGCGCGGTGCTTGGGGTCGATTGCAAAGACGAAGCCTGCGTCTCAAGCCGTGGGTGCCCTGGCCGTTCAGTGCGAGGTGAATCGTCGACCTTGGTCCTGGATGAGCGCTGACGGGTTCGTTTTGCCCGTTTCCTTGCTGTTCGCGCTACTGCTCGGCAACGGCGCCGCGCAGCATCTGGACCGAGCCAGCGCCGAAAGCTGCACTTTTCGCTGTCTTCGAGCCCAGGCGCAGTGTGCGCCCCGCTGCGATGATGGCCTCGCGTGTGTTCAACGGTGTCAGAACGTCGCCACCGGCTGCGGAGCGCGTTGCGGCGTACCGGCGGGGCAAGCCGCCAGAGTGCTCGCGCGCGGAGCTCCCTACTTGGCAGGCCCGACGGGCCCCCGGGCAGTACCGCCCTCTTTGAGCTTCATGCCGCCGTAAGGGGCGATCGTGGGTAGCGTCGCATAGCGATCGTCGAGCAATTTGCGCATACGAGCCAGCTCGTCGGGGCGTTCCTTGGCGAGGTCTTTGTTCTCGCCAGGATCGCTTTGAAGATCGAACAGCTGGTAGCGCGCGCCACCGAAGTGAATGATCTTGTAGGCACCCGCGATCAAGGCGCGTCGCGGCGGGTTGTGACTGTCCTCGGCGAGCTCCAGCAATATCGGCTCGCGAGACACCGGGGCACCTCCCAACAACTCGGGTACCAGCGACTGCCCCTGAAAGCCCTCGGGCACTGGTACGCGCATCAGATCAAGAATCGTAGGAGCAATGTCAATGTGCGACCGGCGTTGCTCGATTCTTTGCGCCTGGATGCCTGGGCCGTAGATCACCAGCGGCACCCGCGTGAGCACCTCCCAGAGCTCGAAGGCGTGTTTGTACATTCCGTGCTCGCCGAAAGCCTCTCCATGGTCAGCGCTGACGATGATTGCCGTTTTCGACCACCACGGCTGCTGCTGAGCCCAATCGAGTAGCTTCTGAATCCACGCGTCCGTATGCCATACCTCGGAGTCATAGCGGTCCCGCGCCTTGTTGCCGAACTCCGGCGCTTGCTCGTGCTTCACATACTGGTCGTGTGGGTCCATGTAGTGTGCCCACGCGAAGAACTGCCCCTTGGCGTTCTCCGGTGAGCCGAGCAGCTTGAGCCCGAGGGTGGTCATCTTTTCGCTCGTGACGTGCTTGTCCGTCTCCGAGTCGAAGGTGATTCCGGGCACCAACTCCCACTCGGTGAAACCCTGCTCGAGCCCTTTGCCACGCCCAAAGTACATGTGCCCATGCCACCCCATGCTGCGGATACCGCGCTCGGCGAGGATCTCGGCCAGGAACAGATTGGCCGCAGGGTACTTCGCGAAAAAGAAACCATCGCGGTACAGCGTGGATGCGTAGCGACCCGTGAGCAGCGTGGCAACGCTCTTGGCGGTGTAGCTCGAGGCGCTGTACGCGTTCGTGTACACCGTCGAGCGTTCAGCCAAGCGCGTCAGGTTCGGCGCGATCGGGCGCGGGTACCCCGTCCACGGCATCTCCGAACGGAGGCTGTCGACAGTCAGCAAGAGGACGTTCAGCGCCTCGCGCTCCGCGGCAGGCTTCGCGGCTGGCGCGGCGGCGTCGATTGGCGCCACGACGGCGCTCGTGGCTGGCTCGGGTGCACCACCGACGGCGTCAGCCGGGGACGGCTTCTGCTCTTTGCTGCACGCGCCGGTCAGCGCCGCTGCAAGGCCAATGGTGCACCAAAGCCGCCCCATTATTGCTTGAGCTCCTGCTCTAGTCGATCGAGCTCGGCTTCCAGGTTCTTGGCGGTGATCCGCTGCTCGACCTCGTCTTCGTAGTCCGCCTCGGTTGGAGCAATCAGCGGCTCCCGGCGAGGCTTCACTGCCGGCGCGGGTAACGATGCTGCAGCCTTGGCCGAGGGTGCCGCCTGCTGCTCCGGCGAGGGGTCCGAGCGGCACGCCAGCGTCGTGCCGAGCAGGAGCGTTGCGATCCAGATCGAACGATTCAGGTAGTTCACGGTTTGGCTCCTCCATTGGCGGCAGGCGCGACGGGGGCCGGAGCCGCAGGCTCGGGATCTTTCGCGACAGGCTCCCAGCGCTTCATCGCTGCTTCGTGGCGTTGAATCTCTCGATCCATCAGCTGATCGGCCCTCAGCATGAGCTTCTTGCGCTGCGGGCCGGTGCGCTCGGTGGCCACCAAGAACTGCAGACGGCGAAGCTCTGCCACGCGGCGACCGTGCTGCTCGAGCTCGGCTTTGAGCTCGGGCTCGCGCAGGGTTTCGCCATAACGGCGGCGCAGCCGGCCGCGTTGCTCGCCGCGGCGTTCGATGCGCAGCTCCCGGAACTCTTTGAACTTCTCGCGCAGGTCTGCGGCGTTCACTCGCTCGTCGCGGAACTTGAGGGTCAGCTCTTCGCGAAGCTCGTTGGCCCTTGCACGGCGGTCGCGCGCGGTCTTGGCCCGCTCGCGCATCTGCTCGACGCGCTCGCGCATGCGGTCGTTGCCGGGAGGACCGCTGCCGTCCGGACCCAGCGGACGAGCCTTGTCGCGTGCTGCGGATCCAGGTGCGGCGGGCCGACTGCTCTTGTCCGCGCGGGATTCGTCCGACGCTTGGGGCCGGTTCGCGTTTGCAGAAGCAGCCGCCGCTGGTCGCTGGGGAGCTGCCGGAGAGGCCCCTGGCGCGCCCTGCGGGGGTTCGGCGAGGGCGCTGCTCGCGGCCAAGCAAGCCGTGAGGCCGAGCCAGAGAAACGAGCGATTCAGTCGCAACATGAACAGACTCCTGATCCTGAGACGCAGGTTGCGTCGCCCGCCAGTATACTCAGGACTCGCCGCCGCGCGCGTTTCCAGCTCCCAGGCCGTCCAGCTTGGCCCTGCGCCCGTCGAGCGTCGTTGCGTCGGCCCCCTCGTCCAGACGACCGTTCAAGCGCGCGAGCAGGGGCTCGGAAACGACGTGGCCCGTGGAGCGCCCCGTCGCCGCGCCCGAGCACCAACGCACGTGCTCGAGTAGCGCGAGCGTCGCCTCGGCGGTGAGCGGGAAGGCGTGGACGCCTGCGGCCGTTTCTACCAAAACATGCGTGGCCGGCCTGCCAGTGTGGCTCACAGAATCCATCGCGAGGAGCTCCTCGGCTCGCACGAACAGCAGCCGACGGCTGCGGCCCCACGCGACCTCTTGCACCAACAGATGCGTGGCGGCCAAGGTGACGTGAACGCGCAGCGACAGTAACCAGCTGCCGACTAGCAACAAGCTGGCGACGCTGAGCAGGGGCAATGCGACGCTCAGCCAATGGAGCTGCGGCTTTTCCGTGAGTACGGACCAGATGAACACCAGCAACACGAAGCCTGCCGAGCCGAACACGGCCTGCGTGACTGCCGCCTGCCCGCCCCAGCGCCTTCCCACGAAGTTGCCAGGGGTGAGCTCCACGTCCCGCGCGGCCGGTGGTTGTCTGAAGCGCTCTGCGGGCAGGCCCCACGCCGCGCTCACGTTCAAGCTGCTGGAGGCCAGAATGCGTCGCATGTCGCGCACCACCACGGCGGGATCGCTGTGCTCCAAGAGCAGCTGCGTTTTGCCTGTCTGCTGCTCGAGCACCACGCGATAAGGCGCCTCGTCGGCATCGGCGAGCGTCAGCGGCTGGAGCAAGCCGCCGCTCGCGGGCAGCGGCCGGATGACGCGGCGCGCACGCGAAGCCCAGATGAGCCCGGCCATCGCAGCGAGGCCAGCGACCGTCACGAGCGCCCGCCCCCAGCCCGCCTCTGGCGTGGCGAGCCATGCAAGGCTCGTGACCGCGGCCGACAGAGGCAGCATCAAGACGGCTGCCTCTGTCGAGGAATGCTCGAGCTCCGCTGCGTCTGAACGGATGTTGCGCAACGTCCGCACCGCTTCGGAGTACATCACGTACGGCGACCGCGCTACCCCCACGCGGGCGGGAAGCACCGGCCAACGCAGCTGGGATTCCAAATCTGGCACGCTTAGTGCTCGGTCGTTGGGCGGGACGTGGCAGTTTTCGATTGGCTGCTGGCGGGCGTAGCAACCCCAAGATCTTGGCCGCAAACCGCGTGGGGGTTACACCCGAAGCGTCGCTCGATGAATCGGACCCGAGGTGCGCCCCCTGCCGCTTGCGGAACGCTCGTTCTCCTCGCGGCGGCGTGTTCCGCCGGCTGCGACGGCACTGGCGCGCCCGCCGCAGCCGAAGAGCGCTCGGTCGCCGCGCCGGCGCTCGTTGCTCGCGCACCTGCCGTGCGCGCGGCCCCGGCGCCGACGCCAACGACCACCGATGTCCGCGAGCCCGCCGCCGTGGTCCCCAACGACGAGCGTTTGCGCATTTATGCGCGCGCCTTCCGAGCGTGGATCTACTCGGAGCCGCGGCCACGCTCCGAAAAGCTCGGGTACGTCCGCGGAGGCGGTGTCTTGCTCGCGACCTCCGGCCGGGTCGGGAGTGCCGGATGCGCAGGTGGCTGGTACGCGGTGGAACCGCGGGGTTTCGTCTGCGTTGGCGTGACGGCAACGCTGAACGGCTCGGACCCCGCGGTCGTGGCGCTGAGTGGCGGCGCGCCGGACCTGAAGCGTAAGTTGCCCTTCATCTACGGGATGGTCCGCAACGCTGGACCTTTCTATCAGGGTCTGCCCAGCCGGGCGGAGCTGGAGATCAGCGAGCCAGAGCTCTGGGAGCGCATGCCGGTATGGTTGTCACTGCCAGGGCAAACCGGCGCCGGGTATGCGCAACACGTGTGGCTTGGCCGCGAGGGACCAGCGCCGGATCCTGCCGAGCTTTGGCGCGAACAGCGAACGCTCGACCTACCGAGCTTCCTCAGGGAAAATCGCTGGCTGCCAACCACGGACCCCAAGCGGGCGCCGGATGCCATCGTTGCCGGCCAGATGCGTGGGCGTGCCGGATACTCGTTTCTGCGAACCTTCGTCTGGCAGGGGCGCCGCTATGGCCTCACTCCGGATTTGAGCCTGGCGCCGACTGACCGCTTTCGACCGATTCAGGGCTCCGATTTTCGCGGCGTCGAGATTGGGAGCGAGATCGAGCTTCCGTTCGCCTTCGTACGCCGTATGGGCGGCCGCTTCTGGCGTTACGATGCCGCGGCTCGTTCCTTGAGCGATGCGGGTGAGGCCGCCTATCGCCGCGCCGTGCAGCTCACGGGCAAGCAAGAGTTTTTTCGCGGACGACTGCATTACGAGACACGCGACGGCAAGTGGCTCACTGACGAATACGCTTCCCGTGTGGATGCCACCAGGCGGATGCCCGCTTGGGCCATCAACGGAGAACGGTGGCTCGACATCAATCTGAGCAGGCAAACCCTGCTCGCCTACGACGGCGTGCGGCCTGTCTTCGCCACGCTCATCTCGAGCGGCGAAGCCGGCCTGGAAGATCCAGCGCACACGACAGCGACGAAACGCGGTATCTTCCGCATCCACACCAAGCACGTGTCGAGCACGATGAGCTCGACCGAAGCGGGCGAGGAGTTCGAGCTACGCGACGTTCCCTACGTGCAGTACTTCGACGAGGGCTATGCGCTGCACGGCGCGTACTGGCACGATCGGTTCGGTATGCCGAAGAGCCACGGCTGCATCAACCTGTCACCGACGGATGCTCGACGCCTGTTCGAGTTTACCGAGCCTCGATTGCCTTCGGGCTGGCACGCGGCGCTCTTGCCGTTGAAGGGCACAGTGGTCTTCGTTCATCCCTGACTGTCGTCGTTACCAGCGTTCGGCGCAGCGTCATCAGGACGCATCTCGGGAGCGCCGGCGGAGCAATCTGCGGGAGCGCTCAGGACCTCGATGCTGACTGGGTCGGCGGCGGCGGCGCTTGCGTCCGCGTTCAGGTAAACGTCGCCGTCGCCAGTAGCGAGCTCCGCGTGAAGCGCCGTCAGACCGCTCCACGTGGAGCCCAGCTCCAGGAGGCCGAGCCGCGCGCTGAATTCGAGCTGCGTCGCCGCGCCTGTAGCGGGCTCGGCGCGGACGCGCACATGGCCACAGGCGGGAAGGCGACCGCACCAGCCCGGGGGGCGCACGGTGAAAGTTCCTTCTATGGCCACGTCGAGGACAAGGCGACCATCGCAGCCGAGCGGCAACGGTACGGGGGTTTCAGGCGTCCAGGCAACGCCGCTGGTCGTGCTGACCGAGACGATGCGCAGCCCGATGGGGTCCACGCGGGCAGGGGCTTCTTCGTCCGAACCGCCGTCCCCGCAGCCCGCGGCAACGAAGCTGAGGAAGAGGCAGCCGAAGAGAGGGCGGAAGCAGTACGGCATGGGCAGCGCTTCGGTACCACCGGCTGGATACCTTCAGCAAGCCCCGGGCAAACAGGCCTTCGGGTTACAGTGTGCTGGTCGAGCCGCACGCCCCGGTCAGCCGTGGGCGCGGCGCTGAGGTCTTGCGACTGCCATGGGCCACCCGCCGCGGCTCAGCTGCGGCAAAAGGCGGGCTAAGGCCGGGCGCAGCTGGGCCGCCGAGGGCCGATGACGCGGGTCGCGCCGCAAGCAGGCAGCGATTATCTTCGCCACGGCGGCGCTCTGTGCCTCGTGGGCAAACGGCGTCAATCGCTCTGGCCAGCCGTCGTGGGCTGCGTGCTGCTGAAACACCAGCTGCTCGTTGGCTCCGTCGAACAAGACGTCCCCGGTCAAGGCTTCGAATGCCAGGCAGCCAAAAGCGTACACATCGGCGGGGAGCGGCGTCTCCAAGGCCGCCTCGCTCACGGGGGCGAATACTTCCGGGGCCGAATAGTCGGGGGTGCCGCAGCCAGGTCGCAGGTGCCGACCGCTGAGGCCGAAGTCCACCAGCACGGGCTCGCGGCCGTGGCGCAGGATGACGTTCGATGGTTTCACGTCCAGGTGGGCGACACCCACCGCGTGCATGGCCTCGAGCCCGGCGAGAATGCCGTCGAGGCAGGCGAGCGCCAACGGCAAGCTCAGAGCCCGAGTGCGGATCAGTCGTTCCAAGCTTAGGCCATCGATGAGCTCCATCACCAGGATCGGCTTCGGCCGCGCTCCGACGTCGAACGTGACGAACTCAGCCAGGTTTGGATGGCGGGGCAACCCGAGTAACGCCGACGCCTCCTCGCGAAAGAGCTGCAAGAACTGCGGCTCGGTCAGACTGCGTGCGATGGTCGGATCGTATGCGGGCACCTTCAGCGCGAACCCCTGGGCCTTTGGGTTTTTCCGCTCTTCCAGGCGACGCGCCAGGAACACCGAGCTTGCGCCGCCGGTTCCCAGCGAGCGAACGATGTAGAACGCGCCCAAGGTGCGCCTCGGTAGCAGCCAGTCCGGCAGGGGCGCGCGGCGACGTTCGAGCGGAATGGCTTGAGCCTCCTTCTGTGCCTGCAGCGGTAGGGTCGGCAGGCGCGAGAGTACCTGCGTGATGGCGCGCGCGAGCCCGGGTGGCAGGTCCTTGACGAGGTCACGCACAGCGCCCTCGATCTCGAGCAAGGGGGCAGCGAGGTTCCGGCTCACCGCGTGCTCGACCAAGGCACAAAGGCCGGCACTCGGGACGCTCGCGGCGTTGGGCTCGAGCGGCTGCTGCTCGGCCGAAAGCCTGCGCTGCGCGCCATGGACCAGCCGCTGCAGGGCTTCGAGGACCACCTGCAGCTCGCCCAGCACATCGGTGCCCGCGCCCGTTATCTCCACCAGCTCGGCCTGATCTTTCGCGTTCGCGACCGCCGTCAGAGCGCGTCCGAGGCGCAAGACCAGGCGGCGCAGCGCTTCACCCCGGTAGGAGCCACCCGCGCCGAGGCCGCGACTGAGTCGCAGCACGCGCTCGGCGACCCTTGCGTCGGGCTCGAGCCCCAGCAGGCCGGGCTGCGCATCGAAGCTTGCCGAATCGGTGGAGGGTTCCTGGCTGTCACTGGCGGTCTTGCTGATGAAGTCGGCGTAGGCGCGCAGCACTCCGCGCACGTCCAGGTTCGTGGAGGCATCCACGACCGCGCGATAGGTGACGACGTGCGGAATCGAAGGCGCGAGGGTCAGCAGCAGATCGGCCGGCTCGGCGATACCTTCGCGTACGGCCGCGTCGAGGGCTCTCGCCAACGCCGCGCAGACGGTCAGCTCGATACTGGCGCTCGGCCCCTGCACGATAATCCCGAGCAGCACCTGGACGGTTCGACACACGCGCAGACGGACCTCGCGATCCTCCTCGTGGCGAGTGTCGACGTCCATCAACCTCAAGAGCGCACGCAAGCGCTGGCTTTCGCCGAAGCTTTGCATCGCCGTTGGCGCGCTAGGAGCGGTGCGCGTCGCGTCGAGCAGCCAATGTCCGAGGCGCTGGTGGAGCTGCTCGATCTCCGCGACCGCAACATCTGTGTCGCCAGGGCGGCGTCCCAGCAGCAGCAGGTCACTGAGGCGCGGGCGCTCGAGGGCAGTGCTGTCGATGTCGCTCAGCGTCCGCAAAACATAGGGCAGGAGTTGCTCGTCATGCGGATCATTGACGGCCACGAAGTCCATCGCGCGGGTCAGCGATTGCGCTGCACGTCCAGCCAGCTCGAAAGCCATGCGCGCGCCGTCAGTCTCGTACGCAATGAGCGCGCTACGGACCTGCGCGACCACGTCGTCCGGGTCGTCGAGGTTGCCGTTGAGGCGGCGCAACGCCATGTCCGTGATGCTGCGCAACGCGGAGCTCCTCGCTTGCGCTTGCGACCTGGAGCTGTCGCGCAGGACGGCCAAAGCTCGTTCGGCAAACGCCGGCTGCTGCAGATCGGCGAGCAGGCCCGCCATCGCTTCGGCGACGTCCGCGCGCTGTCCGGCGGCGAGCCAGCTCAGGATGCGATGAGCGGCGTCCGGCTCCGCTTCGATCACGCGCGGCAAACCAAGTACCATGTCTGCCAGGAGCCCTCGGTCCAGCTCGACGAGGGGACCTTGCAGTAGCCTCTGACAATCGCGCAGCGCCGAGTCGGGATCATTGGCGGCAAGGGCCACCTGTGAAACGGCCGCACGTCGCCAGTCCAGGGGCGATAAAGCCGGGTCCAGCCCGAGCTCGAGCTCTTCGCGCAGCGCCGGCAAAGTGACGCACAGCAAACCCCGCGCAACCGCCACGTGGCGCCACACGAGCGCTTCACGATCGGCCAGCAAAGGCAGGTAAGCGCTGCGGATTGGCTCAGCGTTCAGTAGCTCGGCCGGTTGCAGGTCGCCCTGCTGCGCGCGGAACACGGCTTCGCGTGCGGCGTGCTCCACGATCTTCGCGGCCAGCCGTCGCGCCGGCAGGGTTCCGGTAACGGCAGCATCGACCCAGCGCTCGCGCAGCTCGCGGCGGGTCACCAGCGTGAGCGCCAGCGGGCCCGCGTTGACACTGGAGCCAATTGGCAGGTCGAACAGCAGACTGACGCGGGCGCGCAGCGTGGGCGTCTCGAATGGGTGCGTCGACGTCAGCGCCATGCGTGACGCCACAGCGGCGAACGTGCCTGCCGTTCCCTCGTAAAGGCGTGCGAAGACACGCCGTCCGAGCTCGCGTCGAGTTTTGCCCGCGGGTAGTGCCGCGCTGATCTCGTACAGGGCGACCGCCGCCGCCGCCGGAGCAAGCCACTCGAGCTCATCGATGAAGCCGAGCTCCAGAGCGAGCTTTGCTGCACGCGCTATCACGTCAGGATCGATGCCCTCGAGCGGGGGAGCGTCGGCCACTCCATGACCCAGGTCGTGCCCCAGAGCGGTGATGGCTTGCCGAAAGTTCGCCCGGCGCTCGCCCGTGTCGTGAACACGTAAGAGTGTGGCGAGCGCTTCCACCGGGTTCGGACGGGCACGCATGCAATCCTTGAGTCTACGGGCACACGCGCTGCAGCCCAGCCATTTCTACGGCTCGCACCTTGGGAACGACTGTAGGAGCTGGCGGCGTAAGCGCCCACAGGTTATCTCACGCGCCCCCATGCGACTGGCGTTTTCAGTGCTCTGCCTTGCGCCGTTGGCGGTATCGAATGCGAACGCGGCGGAGGGTACGCACCAGGCGGTGCACCTGTCGTGGGTGCGCCTGCCTGGTGCGGAGAGCTGTCCCAGTGCACGCGCGCTGAGTGAACGCGTCGTTGCACGGCTCGGACGGGACCCGTTTGCAGCGAACGCGACGCGTTTCCTCGAGGGCACCTCGCAGCGGCAGGGCGACACCTTTTCCGCGGTGCTCAGTGTCCGCGACGCTGACGGAACCCTGCTCGGTACTCGCGATCTCTCCAGCACGGCGCCGACCTGCCAGCCGTTGGCCGATGCCGTCGCTCTGGCGCTGGTTCTGACGATTGACCCCAATGCCGGTATGGAGGCGTCGGAACCAACAGGGTTGAGGCCGCCGCAGCCTGGACCAAGCGCAACGGCAACGCCGCGGCCCATGCTTGCGCCGACGCCCGTGCTGGCGCCGCCGGCGGGCGGAGCGGCGAACCTGGCGGATCCGGAGCAGCCGGATGCCGCAGAAGCCGGCGGATTGGCAGGCGAAAGCACAGATGGCCCCTGGCAGGCTCAATTGGGAGCACGCGCGTTGCTGGCAGCACGCGTCCTCCCAAGCGCCGCCTGGGGCATGGGTTGGCACGGCGAGCTCTATCTGGCGAGCTGGCGTGTGACCCTGGAGGGCATGTGGTTTCCGCAGACGCGCGCTGCGGATCGTCGCTTCGGGTTTGGCCTGACCGCTGCAGCGCTCGGCCTGTGCCGACCGGCCTTCGCTTCTGGATCCCTCGTGGTCCTGGGGTGTGGCCAGGTGATGGCCGGTGCCGTGCACGTCACCGTTCGGGAGCTTGCGCCGCGAGACGTTTCCGACCAGCCGTGGGTGGCTGCGTGTTTCGGCCCCCGTTTGGCGCTGAGCGTCGCGCGCTGCCAGCTGGAGGCGGGGGCGCTCGCGCTGGTGCCCCTCGTCCAGCGCCGCTTTCGGGTGGGCGGCCTCGAGTCGCCTGTGTTCGATAACGACGTGGTGGGGGCCCTCGGTTTCGTGAGCGTGGGTCTGCGGGTGCCGTGAGCCAGTCATGCTTGTGCCCTCGCGTCGATTCTCTGAAGGATTCGAGGGCTCGGTCGCATGTACGGGCTCAGTGATCGAGGTCCAGCCACTCTCCGTCGCCGAACCTGCGGCCGAAATGGATGTGGCGCAGATCCACCTACAGCATGCGGATTTCGTCTGGCGCTCGTTGCAGCGCTTGGGTGTTCGTGCGCGGGACCTGGAAGACGCCCTGCAGGAGGTGTTCGTCGTCGTCCATCGGCGGAGGCACACGTTCGACGGCTCAGCGCGTATGACGAGCTGGCTGTTCGCCATTTGCTTGCGCGTGGCTGCCGCGCACCGGCGCCGCGCGCATGTGCGTCGCGAGCTCGTTTCAGTCTCCGGCGAGGACGAGCTCGCGGAGGAGCCCGGCGCCAGTCCCGAGGCGCAGGCGATTGCGCGGCAAGACCGCGCGCGCCTCGATGCTGTGCTCGACCGTCTGGAGCTGGGGCGCCGCGCTGTCTTCGTGATGTTCGAGATCGAGGGCATGAGCGCCGCTCAGATCGCTGAGGTGCTCGGGATCCCCTTGGGCACGGTGTATTCGCGGCTGAGCGCTGCCCGTGCGGACTTCAGCAATGTCGCAAGCAGGCTGCGAAAGCGCGACGCCCGCGGAGCAAGAGCATGAACGACCCCCGACGCTGGCGCGACGACCCCACGGCGCACGAGATGCGCGAGCTCTTGCGGCATGCACGGCCGCCACGCGGAATTGACCCGGAGACCCTGCGCCGCTCTCGTCTGCGCGTGGCGGGGTTGGCCGCGTTGCCGCTGAGCGTGGGCTTGCTGACCTGGTTGCCGTCGCTTGCGCTCGGGGCAGTGGCCGGCGCCGTGGTGGGGGCTGCAACACTGGGAGCCCTTGGCTCGGCTCCGCCGGCCGCCGACGAATCCGCCAGCGCGCAGCATGCGATAGCTCCTCAGCGGACGCCCAGCGCGCGCACCGAACAAGCTCGGGTGTCGGAGATTCCCGCGCCTTCCGTGGTCACGACCCCGATGCCCGGAGCGAGCACGACGGCCCCGGGCAAGAGGGCCGCTCCTTTAGCTCCTTCAGGGCACGCCCCAGCAGCCGAGAATGATCTCGTCAAAGAGGTGGCGCTGCTCGACCGCGCCCGGGCGCAGCTTCCCAGCGCGCCGCAGGTTGCCCTGCGCATTCTGGACCAGCACCGCAGGGACTACGCGCACGGCACGCTCACGCTCGAGCGCGAGTTCCTGGCGGTCGAAGCGCTCGTGCGGAGTGGTCGTCGGGCCGAGGCGCAGCAGCGTGGCCACGCCTTGCGCTCGCGTGCGCCCGGAAGCCTCTACGAGCAGCGGCTCGACGCGCTGTTGTCGAGCAGCAAGGCGCCTTGACAGGTAGCGTGCTCTTTTCGCGATGGATCGAGCCCTGCACGAGCATGTACGCGCTATGTTGAAGAGCGCCGTGGTTCTGGGCATGTTGGCGTGGATCAACGTCATGACCAGCTGCTCCCAGGACGTGGATGTCGCCGGCGATGGGCTGCGTCAGGTGGGTCGGCCGTGTATCCCCGCCGACGAGCTGCTCCCAGAGTTCTCTGGCTTCGCCAGCGGCGAGACGAACATCGGGCAGCTGTCCGGCAGCGACCGAACCGTGTGCCTCGCCAATGGGTTTCAAGGTCGCGTCAGCTGCCCTTATGGCCAGACCGCCGCGGAAATGGCGACGCTTCCCAGCGATAGCCCACGCCGCTGTCGCGTTCCCGACGGAGCGGGCAACATCACCGCCGTGCCCGTGGAGGTGCCGGTGGAGCCGCAGCTAATGGACCGGCGTGCCGAGATCGCAGCGCACTATTCCTGCCGCTGCGATGGGCCCAGCGGCGGCGACTACTGCAGCTGCCCGATCACGATGGCCTGCGTCCCCCTGATCGAGGGCGGCGGCGAATTCGGCGGCTCCTACTGCGTCAAACGCGGCTACGATCCCCAGGCGCCGCTCGGCGCCACGTGTGACGCGGATTCCGCGGACCGCGCCACGAATTGCGGCAACGACCGCGCGAACCCTTGAGACCAGACCCCCCTCTCGCGGATCGATCCGTCGAGATCGAGGGGACCGCAGGCCCGCTGCAGCATTGCTGGTCCCGCGAGGACCCAACGTACTTCACGCCGCGCGCAAGCGGTGTGCCGGCAGTGGGGTAACGTGTTGGGAGTGGCTGGCCCGCTCGAGGACAAGGAAACGCGCGGCGCTGGTGAGCGGCGGAGTGCGGCGCTAGCCCGCATGCGTGATCTGCTGGCTTCTCCAATATGTGCCTGCTTGCGATCGCAGCCGCGAGCCGTCGTAACGTTAGCGTCGCGATGCTTGCGATCGCGCGCGCGCCCGCCGTTACGAGCAACGGCTCGATGCGTCGCTGCCAAACAGAAAGACAGCTCGTTGATGTGTCGGGTGCACTTTTCGCGATGGGACGAGCTTTGCAGGAGCATGTAGTGAGTATGTTGAAGAGCGCAGTTGTTTTGGGGTTTTTGGCATGGAGCAACGTCGTGAGCAGCTGCTCGCAAGACGTCGAGATCGCCGGCGGAGAGGGGGCCGTCAGCCGGGGAGGGGGCAACGCCGCGGGAAGGGCAGGTGGCGGTGGTGAAGCCGCTGGAAGGGCGGGTGGTGGTGGCGCTGCGGCGGCGGGTGGTGGTGAAGCCGCTGGAAGGGCGGGCGGTGGTGGTGAAGCCGCTGGAAGGGCGGGCGGTGGTGGTGAAGCCGCTGGAAGCCACTCGACTCCGAGTCAGGTGGGTGAGCCCTGCATCAGTCCTGACGAGCTGGACCCGCACTTCAGTGGTTTCTCGAGCGAGGAGACCAACGTCGCGGACGTGGCCGGCAGCGACGTGCTCGTGTGCCTTTACAACCGCTTTCATGGTCGTGTCAGCTGCCCCTATGGGCAGACAGCCGAGGACATCGCAATGCTCCCGAGCGACAGCCCACGCCGCTGTCGTGTCCCGGACGCCGCCGGTAATCCGAGCGCGGTACCGGTGGAAGTGCCCGTGGAGCCCCAGTTCGTCGACCGACCTGCGGACGAGGCGGCCCACTATTCCTGTCGCTGCGATGGCGCTGGCCCTGGCCCGTACTGCGAATGCCCGAGCTCGATGGTGTGCACGGCGCTGATCTGGGACTTAGCGCCTGCCCCAGACCCATCATCACCATACGCAGGTGCTTACTGCGTTAAACAGGGTTACGACCCCGAGGCACCGCTCGGCGCCACGTGCGACGGGAGCTCAACGGATCCCGCGACGGATTGCGGCAACGACCGCGCAAACCCGTAGGCCTACTGGTGGACAGGCGCCCCTCCGCTGCGGTCGCAAGGAGGGGCGCCACCGGCCCGGGCAGAAAGCAGATCTGGAGCTACTCTGCCGGATGGGCAAGCTCTACGAATCGCTCGAAGACGTCCGCGACTTCATCGAGAAGCAACGCTTGTTCTTCGTGGCGACGGCGCCCGCGGGCAGTGAGGGTCATCTCAATCTGTCACCGAAGGGACTTGATGGCTTCCGCGTGCTCGGGCCGCTCGTTGCAGCTTATGTCGACTACCCCGGAAGCGGGATTGAGACGGTGGCGCACGTGCGTGAAAACGGTCGCATCGTCCTGCTGTTTTGCGCCTTCGAGGGTGCACCTAACATCGTGCGAATCTATGGCCGAGGTGAGGTGGTTGCTCCCCATCATCCGCAGTTCACGCCCCTCCTCGCGGCGTTCGACCCCAAGCTCGCCGCGCGCTCCGTCATCCGTATTCAGGTCGAGCGCATCGCGAGCGCGTGCGGCTACGGCGTGCCTGTCTACGAATTCAAACACGAGCGGCAGCAACTCGTGCGCTGGGCCGAGCGCAAAGGCCCTGACGGGATCGCCAGGTACCAGGCGCAGAAGAACCGCGTCAGCATCGATGGGCTACCCGGCTTGGACAGCTCGCCAGGGGCGGAGCGTGGCGACGACGCGGCCGTGTCCGGGCCTGAGCCTGGGTCCGCAGATGCGGCAAGCTACGTGGATCGGCCGTGAAATCGCTAGCTCTGGGCGTACACGATGATCGTCGGTCGACCAACGTTCACAACGTGGCGCTGGCGTGCAGGCGGACAGCGGCTCGAAACCGCTGGTGTCGACTGGAACCGGGGCGCGTTGCCGGATAGAGTGGAGCGTCCGATGAGGCGAGCCTTACACATCCATGCGGAGCGTACGTGGAAAGGCGCAGTCGTTCTGGGACTCGCAGTCTGGAGCAACGTCGTGGCGAGCTGCTCGCAGAACGTGCCCGACGGGAACGTGGCAGCCAGCAGAGGAGGCCAGGACGGCGCCGGTAGCGGCAACGCAGAGGGCGGCGAGAACGCGGCCGGGGACGGAGGTGCCGGAGCAGGTGGAGGCAACTCGGCTCCGCGTGAGGTGGGCGAGGCCTGCATCAGTCCCGAGGAGCGGAACCCGCAGTTCAGCGGCTTCTCGAGTGAGGAGACGAACATTGCCGCCGTCGCCGACAGCGAAGTACTCGTCTGCCTCTACAACCGCTTTCACGGCCGCGTCAGCTGCCCCTATGGGCAGACGCCCGAGGAGATCGCGAGCTTGCCTAGCGACAGCCCGCGGCGGTGTCGTGTCCCAGACGCCGCGGGCAATGCAACCGTGGCGCCGGTGACGGTGCCAGTCGACCCTCAGTTCGTATACCGGTCTGCGGACAAAGCAGCCCACTATTCGTGCCGCTGCGATGGACCCGCCCCTGGCGACTACTGCCGATGTCCGAGCTCGATGGTGTGCGTCGAGTTGGTCGAGGACTTCCCTGGCCCGGAGCCATCGCCGTTCGCCGGTTCCTACTGCGTCAAACGGGGCTACGATCGTGACGCGCCGCTCGGCGCCACGTGTGACGCGAGCTCGACGGATCCCGCCACGGACTGTGGCAACGACCGCGCTAACCCCTAGATTGAGCGAGCTCGCGAACGCAGCGAGCTAGTGAACCGCGCGGTGGAAATCGGTAGCCCTGCGCGCGTGCACGACCGAGCAGGAGCAGGCAGTGCCACGGGCGCCGAGCTCGTCGCGCAGCTCGGCGCCTGTTCGCACCACGCTCAGCCGGGCGTGGGATCGTAGTTCAGGTTGGGCCCCAACCAGCGCTCGAGCTCGGCGAGCGGCATGCCTTTGCGCAGCTGGTAGTCGGCAACCTGGTCGCGGTCGATCTTGCCGAGGCTGAAGTATTGGGATTGCGGGTGGGCAAAGTACAACCCGCTGACGCTCGAGCCGGGCCACATTGCGAACGACTCGGTCAGAAGAATACCGGTGGTGCGCTCCACATCCAGGAGCTCCCAGAGCGCACCCTTCTCAGTGTGATCGGGACAGGCGGGATACCCGGCTGCTGGTCGGATGCCCCGGTATTCCTCGCGAATCAGCTGCTCCTTGCTGAGGTCTTCGCTGCGACCGTAGCCCCACTCCTGGCGGGTTCGCTGGTGCAGACACTCCGCAAAGGCCTCTGCGAGCCGGTCGGCGAGCGCCTCGGCCATGATCGCGTTGTAATCGTCGTGCTGCTTGCGGAAGCCGTCGCACAGCTCCTTCAGACCCATGCCGGTTGTCACGGCGAAGGCGCCCATGTGATCGGCAAGCTGGGTCTCCTTGGGCGCGACGAAGTCGGCAAGGCAGCGGTGAGGCTCGGCCTTCTCCTTGGGCGTCTCCTTGAGGATCTGCTGGCGCAGGAAATGAAAACGCCGGAGCAACGTGCTCCGCGTCGCATCGGTATAGAGCTCGACGTCGTCGCCGCTGGCGTTCGCGGGAAAAATTCCGTACACGCCGCGCGCCCGCAGCAGCTTCTTCTCGATGAGGACGTCGAGCAGCGCATTGGCATCCGCGAAGATTTGACGCGCCTGCTCGCCGTACTTCTCGTGCTCGAGAATGCGCGGGTAGACGCCCTTGAGCTCCCAGGTGTGGAAAAACGGCGTCCAATCGATGTATTCGCGTAGCACCGCCAGCGGGAAATCGTCGAGCACACGCACGCCGGTAAACTCGGGGGTGGGCAGGTCTTCGGGTCGCCAGTCGATGGGCGTGCGATTCGCCCGGGCGACCTCGAGGGGAACCAGCTTGTGTTTCGGGGAGCCGTGCAGCTTGCGTAGCTTCTCGTACTCGGCCTGGTGTTGCTGCACGAACGCAGGTTTACCCTCGTCGCTCAATAGGCTGGTGGTAACCGGCACCGCGCGGCTGGCGTCGAGCACATGCACGACTGGCTGGCTGTAATGGGGCGCAATTTTCACTGCCGTGTGCGCCTTGCTCGTCGTGGCGCCCCCGATCAAGAGCGGCAGCTTGAAGCCTTGACGCTCCATTTCGCGCGCCACGTGCACCATCTCGTCAAGCGAAGGCGTGATGAGCCCGCTCAGGCCGATCAAGTCTGCCTTCTCGAGCTTGGCTCGCTCCAAGATCTTCTCGGCGGGCACCATCACGCCCATGTCGAAGACCTCGTAGTTGTTGCAGGCGAGCACCACTCCCACGATGTTCTTGCCGATGTCGTGGACATCACCCTTGACGGTAGCCAGCACGATCTTGCCCTGCGTCTTGACCACCTCGCCAGCGGCTGCCATTGCCGCTTTTTCTGCCTCCATGAAGGGGAAGAGGTACGCCACGGCCTTTTTCATCACCCGCGCCGACTTGACGACCTGGGGCAAGAACATCTTTCCGGCCCCGAAGAGGTCACCGACGATGCTCATGCCGTCCATCAACGGTCCCTCGATCACCAGCAGCGGCCGGCCCAGCTTTGCGCGGGCCTCTTCGGTGTCGATGTCGATGTACTGGTCGATGCCCTTGACCAGGGCGTGCGAGAGCCGCTCCTCAACGGTGCCCTTGCGCCACTCCTCCTCTTTCTTGTCCGCCGCGGCGGTCGTACCGCCGCCCTCGCGCTTTAGCTTCTCACCGAAATCGACCAGGCGTTCCGTCGCGTCGGGCCGACGGTTCAAGAGCACGTCTTCGACCAGCTCCTTCAGCTCGGGCTCAATCTCCTGGTAGACCTCCAGCATGCCGGCATTGACGATGCCCATGTCCATGCCGGCCTGAATGGCGTGGAACAGGAATGCCGAGTGCATCGATTCTCGCACGCGGTTGTTACCGCGGAAGCTGAAGGAGATGTTGGAGACGCCGCCGCTCACCTTGGCGTGCGGGAGGTTGCTCTTGATCCAGCGCGTCGCGTTGATGAAGTCGACGGCGTAGTTGTTGTGCTCCTCCATACCGGTTGCGACGGTCAGGATGTTCGGATCGAAGATGATGTCCTCCGGCGGAAAGCCGACCTCATCGACCAGGATCCGATACGCGCGCTGGCAAATGCGAATCTTGTCCTCGTACGTCGCGGCTTGGCCTTGCTCGTCGAAGGCCATCACCACCACGGCCGCCCCGTACTTGAGGACCGTTCTGGCGTTCTGCCGAAACCGCTCCTCGCCTTCCTTCATCGAGATGGAGTTGACGATGCCTTTGCCTTGCAAGCAGCGGATGCCGGCCTCGATTACCTCCCACTTCGACGAGTCGACCATGAAGGGGACCTTGGCCACCTCGGGTTCGCTGGCGAGCAGCAACAGGTAGCGCGTCATCGCCGCCACACCGTCGATCATGCCCTCGTCCATGCAGATATCGATGACGTTGGCGCCATTCTCGACCTGCTGACGGGCCACGCTCACGGCCTCTTCGTATTTGCCCTCCTTGATGAGCTTGGCAAACTTGGGAGAGCCAGCCACGTTCGTGCGCTCGCCGATCATCAGAAACACACCCGGTTGCTGCGTGAACGGCTGCGAGCCGGAAAGTCGCAGGGGCAAGATCTCCGAGGGCGCCAGCGGCCCGCGACCGATCGCCGTCGGCACGGACACGGCCCCGCTCGCCGAGTCGTCGCCGGCAGCGCGCGGCTTTAGCGCTGCAATGTCACGGGGCGGTGCTTCGGCGAGCGCACGTGCGATGGCAGCAATGTGCTCGGGCGTGTTGCCGCAGCAGCCGCCAGCGATGTTGATCAGACCCGCCGCTGCGAACTCGCTCAGGTAGCGAGCCATGTCGGGGGGCTCCAGATCGAAGCCGGTTACCGACAGAGGGTTGGGCAAACCGGCGTTCGGATAACAGGAGATCGCGGCGCTCGACTTGTGCGAGAGCTCCGCCAGAAACGGGTACATCAGGTCCGGGCCGAGCGAACAATTCAGACCCACGGACAGCGGTTTGACGTGTTTGATCGCCGTCCAGAACGCCTCGATGGTCTGCGCCGAAATCATCGTCTCTCCGCCGCGACCCACGGCCGCGGAGACCATGACCGGCAGCTCGGTACCGTCCGCGTCGAAGACCTCGCGAATGGCTACCAAGGCGGCCTTCGCGTTCAACGAGTCGAAGATGGTTTCGACCAGTAGCAGGTCGGAGCCGCCGGCGATCAGTGCACGGACCTGATCGACGTAGGCAGACTTCACCTGGTCGAACGTCACCACGCGAAACCCAGAGTCCTCGGCGTCGGGCGAGTTCGACAGCGACACCGTGAGTGGCCCGATCGCACCCGCAACGAAGC